>JAAYQK010000349.1 GCA_012519325.1 Gracilibacteraceae bacterium
AAGAGCCTTTGAAGTTATTTTAACTAAAATATCTGTATATGTGAGACTAATTTCATTTTTCAGTTCATTCTTCATTTTCTTTATATTTGTCATATCAACCCTTATATTAAAATGTACAACGGGAGATGTATGCCAGCTTTCGGTCATCCGGGCTGCAATGACCTTCCTCATGGTAGTCATGGGTATTCTTGTTTCATTTTTACGGGATACATGATCCAGCACATCCTGCTTTGTGATTCTTCCGTTCTTATTGATTTCATCGATAGAAACATTATATTTATCAGCAATTTTGCTTGCCATAGGTGTTGATTTTTTTGTTTTGCCGGTACCTCCATAAGCCTCAACATCATCTACGGTAATCCTTCCATCCGGGCCTGAGCCTACTATATCTTCTATTTTTATACCCCTTTCGGAAGCCAGCTTTTTAGCTGCCGGGGAAGCAATAATTCTGCCTGCTTTTTTACTTTCCTTTGCTTCTTCGGCTTTCTCTTCCTTTCCTGCAGCCTTCAGAAGCTCGGTTATATCCTCATTAATATTTCCGATTATTGCTACCGGGGCAAGGCAAGGAGCATTTTCACCTTCCTGTACAAGATGCTTTCTCATAAATCCACTTTCCGTTGCTTCAATGTCATTGGCAAGCTTATCCGTTTCCAAAGCATACAGAGCATCTCCCGTTTTAAATTCAGTACCCTCTCCCACATACCATTTTGTAATCTTACCTTCCTTCATGGTCAATCCCAGTTTAGGCATAGTTATGTATTTTGCCATTAATATACCTCCTCACCGCTAATTATAAAAAAACCATTCTCCTGAGCAATTTCCAGGGTTTTTTTAACATCCACATGATAAGGGCCGTTCCTTGTGATTTTAAATATAAATTCATCCCCTTCCTTAAACGGCACTTCCCGTTCTCCGTCAACGGCTATAATTCCTCTGCCGGCAGCTTTATAATAATACTCTTCATTCAAATTCAATCTGGTTAAATTACAAGTATTTACTTTTTTCATTATTCCTGCGGCAATGGGGACGATTACGGTTTTTCCTAAACAGTTCAAATCGACTGAAGCTCCGTAATCATCACTTTCTTTTATAGTCATCATGCAGCCTATCAATGAAGAGAACCCGATGGATGCGGGATGTGCCCTGGATACAATAACCTTTATAATATCTTCCACATTCCAGATTGCTTTGGATCCTACATATAAATCTTTGCATATTACTGCATCTATC
Source organism: Gracilibacteraceae bacterium (assembly GCA_012519325.1). Classification (GTDB taxonomy): domain Bacteria; phylum Bacillota; class Clostridia; order Lutisporales; family Lutisporaceae; genus BRH-c25. The sequence goes on from JAAYQK010000349.1 coordinate 1,231, forward strand.
AAAGCAATGTCTGTAAATATACCGTTCCTGAATACTTCTATTCTCTTATCTCTTAAATATGTATGACATATATCAAATTTGTTGGCAGCTACCACAGCTGCCGCCATTCCGGCAGCAGTGCCTTCCATCATGTCGGGATATACATTATTGGTTCCGGTTGAAATGGATATTAAAGGAGTTTTATCTATGGACTTAGCAATGGCCCGGTTTGTCCCGTCTCCCCCAAGGGCTACTATACAGCCGATTTTCATATCCTCCATTATTTTTGCAGTATTTATTGTATCCGATACATTTCCATTAAGCTTGATATCTATCAGCTTAATATTTGCCTTAAGCTCCTTTGAAGCAATCAGGTTATCTATCACTCTGTTGCCTATCTGGAAGGTATCAGCCATGATGTAAACTTCGTCAACTCCGCAGCCCTGTGCTCCCAAAATTATTCTTTCAACAATATTGACCTTTTCATAGTTATCTATTACCGTAGCATGAGACACTATTCTTCTTATATCCTTTCCGGATGCAGGATTTGCAATAATGCCGATGCTGATCATATTATCACCGCCTTTAAGGGAGTGCCGCAGTACTACTTAATAAGCAGTTTGCGACACCCCTTTTCGTATTTTTCTATTGTGCAACAGCCCCATATTAAACCAGTTTTTTAATTCCTTTTATTATATCCCCGGAATTCGGAATCATATATTGCTCCAGTTTTGTAGAGAACGGAATCGGCGCATTTAACGCTCCCAGCCTGACTACCGGTGCATCCAGCGAATCAAATATTTCTTCCGAAATCATTGCTGATATTTCTCCTGCATATCCGCCTCTCTTTATTTCTTCCGTTACCACAACCGCCTTGTTTGTCTTTCTTATTGAGTCAAAGATAGTTTTCTTGTCCAGTGGATATAGGGTTCTCGGATCCACAACCTCAACCTCCAGCCCTTCTTTTGCCAGCTCTTCTGCTGCTGCTAATGCTTCATGAACCATTTTGCCTGTTGCAATAACGGTGACATCCTTGCCTTCTCTTTTTATATCAGCGGCACCTAACGGAATCTTTTTCACTTCATCATCTACATCTCCAGATACACCATAAAGCATCTTATGCTCTATAAATGCTACCGGATTATCATCTTCTATAGAACTTAACATAAGCCCAAAGGCGTCCTGCGGGGTGGAGGGATATACCACCTTTAAACCCGGAACATGAGTGAGCCAGGCTTCAAGGGATTGGGAATGCTGGGCAGCAGCCTGGAATCCGGCTCCGACAGGAAGCCTGACAACCATCGGAACTGTTATTTTTCCTCCAAACATATATCTCATTTTGGCTGCCTGGTTAATAAGCTGATCCATTCCGACTGTTACAAAATCTATGAACATCAATTCGGCTATTGGCCTGAGGCCTGTTGCTGCAGCGCCAACCGCGCATCCGACTATTGCACTCTCGGAAATAGGTGTGTCTCTGACTCTATCCTCACCAAATTCATCGTATAATGTGCCGGTTACTCCAAAGCACCCTCCGAATTTGCCTACATCCTCTCCCAGTATAAAGACATCGGGATCTTCCTTCATCTTGATCCTCATCGCATCTCTTATGGCTTCAGCATAAGTCATCCTTCTCATACCAGGTTTACCTCCTCTACTATATCGGTATAGATATCTTCAACAACAGAATCGATTGCCGGCTCCGGGCTGTTCTCCGCGAATTCTACTGCATCCAGTATTTCTCTCTTTATTTCTTCATTAATCTCATTTATTTCATCTACGGTTTGAATTTTATTTTCAACAATAAAGCTTTCCAGCCTTTTAATGGGGTCCTTTGCCAGCCATTCCTTTTGTTCTTCCTCAGGCTTATATATTGCAGGATCTCCTTCAAAGTGGCCCCTGTGCCTGTAGGTCTTGCATTCTATCAGTGTAGGCCCCTGCATGGCTCTTGCCCTTTTTACGGCTTCATTTGCAGCTTCATAAACAGCAAAAACATCATTACCGTCAACTGTTACGCCGGGGATATTATATGCAACCGCTCTGTCCGAAATATCCTGAATTGCCTGATGCCTGCTTTGGCTCATAGAGATTCCGTACATATTGTTTTCACATATAAATACTACAGGAAGCTTCCAGATGCTTGCCAGGTTGAGGGACTCATGGAATGTCCCCTGGTTTGTGGAACCATCTCCGAAGAAACAAGCGCAAACCTGGCCCGTACCTTTGTATTTTGCCGATAAACCCGCACCTACTGCAATATTCTGTCCGGCGCCGACTATGCCATTTGCACCCAATATGCCTCTTGTGGCATCCGCTATATGCATTGAGCCGCCTTTACCTTTACAGTAGCCCGTCGCTTTCCCGAAGAGTTCTGCCATCATGTACTTTAAATCCCCGCCTTTAGCGATTATATGCCCATGGCCCCGGTGAGTACTGGTTATGTAATCATTTGTATTCAGATTTGCAGTTACACCGGTTGCCACAGCTTCCTCTCCGATATACAAATGAACAAAACCCGGGATTTTTCCTTCAGCAAAGAGATTCATTGCTTTTTCTTCAAACTTTCTAATCCTTAGCATTGTTTTATACATGTCAATAATTCTGCTGTTTTCAAGATTCAATTCAAACCCTCCCTATCAGTTATTAATGGTTACTTCTACACAAGCAAGGGCTGCCTCAATGCTGTCATCATTATCTCCGAATTCGGATATAAGTAATCCGGGTACCCTAAGGCCTCCGCTTACTGCTCTGACAAGTTTTTTTCCTACCGGTAAGCATTTTTTGATTCTCTCCTCATCAATTTGCTCCGGTTTTGTTACTGCCAAGGTTACAGTTACGACTATATCCTCCTGCAGGTTTTTCAAATCGAGTATTTCCTTCAGGCCGCACAAGCAGCTCCTGGATATAGCATCATTAACTGCCTTTTCTGCTGCCCTGTTGACATCCTGTCCATGGAAATCCATTCCCATTCCAAATTCAATTATGAATCTTTTAATACCACCATCTCCTTGTACATTTTTATTAGTAAATATATGTACAAATACTGTGCATATGCCAGCTTCTGTTATAATTTTTAATTTTCTTTTAAGGAGCAATATTCATCTTTTTCATAATTATGGTTTTCCGGTTGTGGTGGAATGAAGTAAAAAGTTGTGGTAGAATATGTCACTAGGAAAGGGGGACGGTTGCATGAATGAAAACAATTACAGCCAAATTGTAAATCAAGCGATTAACTATATTCACTTTAATGTAGATAAGAGCATTACGGCTGAAGATATAGCAAACCACTGCTGCTTTTCGAAATACTATTTCAACCGGATATTTAGATCTATTGTTAATGAAAGCGTATACTCGTTCATAAAAAGGATGAAGTTGGAGAATGCTGCTTTTAAACTCAGGACAAACAAAAGGAAGGCAATTACCGAAATAGCTCTTGAGGCCGGTTACAGCCCATCGAATTTTGCTGTTGCCTTTAAGGAGTATTTTGGTATCAGTGCCTCAGATTTTCGCAAAAACAGCACTATTACCCCCAAAGACACTTATAAGGCTACTGTGGAGCATATTTCCAGGATGGAAAAGCAAGAGGATTTTTTCGATCAAATAGCTTCAAAGATAACAATAAGGCAGCTGCTTCCAATGCTGCTCGAATATGAAAGGTTTATAGGCAATTATTATGATCTGGCCAAAGCATGGGGTGATTTTTGCAGTTATGCCGAGAAGCGGCATCTTATTAAGGAGGGTACATTATTCATAGGGATATCCTACGATGATCCACTTGTAACAGATGAGAACAATTGCATGTATGATATGTGCGTTACTGTAGATGCTGCAAAAGGGACCAACGTGCATAAGCTGGAGTCGGGGCTGTATGCCTGTTATGATTTTTATGACCGGCTGGAGAATCTGAACAAGGCTTTCAACGAGATATTTTCCTTATGGCTTCCATACAGTAATTTTAACATAGATAACAGACTTCCCCTGGAAGTATACAAGTCTCCCCTTGATGAAGAAGGAAGAATGCACATAGATATATGCATACCGGTTGTATAACAGCACAAATTCAGAAGTTTTTAATTTAATATGTGTGTAGAATGGAAATGCAAAAAAGAAAGGGGAGTTTTAAATGAATGCAAATATCAATAAATCCAATCTTTTAAAAACCTTTTTGCAGTATTCCGTTCCATGCATATTAGCCATGCTTCTTACATCATTCATAACAGTGGTTGACGGAATGTTTATCGGATGGAAGTTGGGCGGAAAGGGGCTGGCAGCTGTTAACCTCACTATTCCGGTGCTTTACCTGTTGTTTGGCATTACTATTATGGTGGGTGTAGGGGGTTTTACTCTTGCAAT
>JAAYQK010000350.1 GCA_012519325.1 Gracilibacteraceae bacterium
ATATTCATACCTCTTTTCTTTCCCCTATACACATAATCAAAATGGTGAATGCCGCAAATATCATTGAAGTGGCAGCTGTTACAATGCCGGAATCATTAACTGCGAAACCTGCTGCCGCTGAAGCTGAAACACTCACCCATGAGTATTTCAGATATTTATATTTCATAAATATATAAAACATTTGCTTTACCGGCTTATAAAACATGATAGAGATGGCTGCAATTATACACAGCAGTACTTTTGTCCATATTGTATATCTCATCAGCCTAAGGTTCATTGATACTTTCCTTTTTATTGTAGAGATAACAACTCCGAAGCCATTGGCCAAGGTGTCTTTTACAAGCCCTCCCATGTGGGATTGGCTGCTTAACCCAAGGCTGTCCGTTATTATTAATGCTGCTGCGGCTGAGACAAGAACCAAAAATCCTGCAAAAACATTTCTCCTACTGAATTTTATACCAAATATCAGGAAATAAGCAAGTAGATATCCCAAAGCCCCTGCCGATGCGCCTCCAAAATTGGCACCAAGAAAAGTCAATCCCAGGAGGAAAGTACAAATTGAAAAATAAACTGCTGCAGCAGTTCTGCTGCATCTTTTGCCCATAAGTTCCAGAATACAGCCGAAAACCATTATGGAACAGCCTATCAACATTCCTGCATATTCATTTCCGATGCCGTAAAACCTTGCACCGATTATGGGGTCATATCCAAGCACAGACCTTTTTATTAATTCGCTGCCCATAATTATATCTGCCACAAGCCCAATCTGCAGTATTAAGCAAATTGACAGTATAATCTTTATCCTGTCCTTCAGAACCATATGCAGGAATGCTGACAATAAAAAAGAGGCAGCAGTAGAAAGCACTGTGTATTCAGCAGGCCCCCATTCAGCGCAAGAGGCGGATACATATAGAAATGAAGCGGGAAGCAAAAGCATTGTATAAGCAATTACAGTTCCTAAGCTTAACCATATTTGCCCCGCTTTCTTTCTGAAAAAGGCAGCTAAAGCAAACAGCATACCCAGAGCCAAAATTACCGATACAGCATAATAAGTAAGAACAGGGGCTCTTAAAACGGAGGTCCTTAAAATATTTTTGTTCATAACCCTCAAAATGCTTACCGGATCTTCCTTGTCCAATTCGCAAATATCGCATTCAGGCAAATATCCAAGCTTAAAGAGTAAATAATCAGCAATATCCGTATTCAGGATTATACCGCTCCGCCTTGTATTCTTTGAGTACAGCAATCCTCCCCTTCCCTCATAAACCACAACGGGGGTCAGCCTGTTTCCTGCTTCCGCATTTGATTCCGAGGGATAGGTGGATAAGAATATAAGCGTATTAAAACCCCCGTGACTGACAATCTTCTTTACAAACTCATCAATACTTTCCAGTACTTCCTGCCTGTATGTTTCGAAGGCTTCCTCCGGCATGGAGCCTTTAAAGGCTTCCAGTCTTTCCATATCACCCGTCTCAATCACTATAAATGAAGAAGCCGGCAGATATTGCTTGTACAATTCTGCCAGCCTTTTGTAATCAGTTCTTTTTCCGCAGGGAAATATATCATCCTCTTTATTGACACTCTCTGTTTCTCCTGAACCAACTATACCGCTGCTGTCCGTTGCAATGAGCATAGAGCTTCTGTTCTGCCTCTCCGTATCAGCATTTCCGATATAGCATGCAGTACCGCCCTTTTTATTAATTACGTCACCTATATATCCTATATATCTCTGGTATTCACTATTGGCATTTTTATTTTTAATCTTAAATATATCAGTGTATACGAGACTGCCGGGGGGTGGTTTCCTTCTGCTTGCCATACTATACAGCTTCAGGTGGCTTTCACTTCTGCCTCCTGAAGCCTGGTCGGGGTTAAATTCCAGCTTTTTCCCGGATCCGATTATGAGTTTGGATTTACCTGCACCTGCTTTTCCCGGCTGCCTGTTGTTCATAAGAGCAACACGGCTGTCTCCGGTCAGTCTGTAGAGATTTTCCATTTTACCTATATCTTCAATATCCAGATAATCTGCTATTATCACCACAGCTTTGGATTCGTCAGCTGCTTCCGATGCAAAGGCTCTATAATTTTTTGCAGCCGGAAAAGCAGCAATAGCTATACTTAATGCAACAATGGAAAAAAAAGCGACTAAGCCTTTGTTCAAACTAATCTCCCCTGAACAATATTGGAGCTACTTTCCATCGACATACGCTCTGACAAGCTCCTCAAGGAGTTCATCCCTTTCAAGCTTTTTTATAAGGCTTCTGGCATTGTTGTGGCTTGTAATATATGTAGGGTCGCCTGAAAGTATGTATCCCACTATCTGATTTATGGGGTTGTAGCCTTTCTCCTTAAGTGCGCTGTATACAGACAGAAGTATCTCTGATGCCTCGTACTTCTTATCCTTCTCAACCTTGAACTTCATTGTGTCTTCAAATCTTTCGCCCATC
>JAAYQK010000351.1 GCA_012519325.1 Gracilibacteraceae bacterium
GAATCCTGCATTAGAGAGCGATACAATGAAATATGTCGAGCTTGACGAGTTATTTGCCAAATCTGATGTAATTGTTCTGCATTGCCCTTTATTCGAAAGTACAAAAGGAATAATAAACAAGGAAAACATTGCCAGGATGAAGGATGGAGTTATGATTGTCAATAACTCAAGAGGACCACTGATTGTTGAAGAAGACCTTGCTGAAGCTTTAAACAGCGGCAAAGTGGCCGGAGCAGCTGTGGATGTTGTTTCGACTGAACCTATAAAGCCGGACAATCCACTGTTAAAAGCAAAGAACTGCATTATTACCCCACATATTTCATGGGCACCAAAAGAGTCCAGAAAGCGTTTGATGGATATTGCTGCAGACAATCTGGAGAAGTTTTTAAAAAACACTCCTGTGAATGTGGTTAATCCTTAAAAGGTGAACCGGGGCGAATTGCAAATAAGCTGGAAAATGATAGACCGCACTGCTTAAATTTAGTGCGGTCTGTTAATTAAATCAGATTGTGCATTTTAAGTCTTATATCTTCTCCAATAAATTCAAGGGCGTCAAAGCAGCCGAAAATCCTTGAAGTAATTCTGTCGGAATAAATTTTTGTGAATTCATCTATATCAAGGTTTGTAGAGATTATCATTTTTTTGCTGTTTTGTATTCTCTTGTTCAATATGCTGTAAAGCACCAGGTTTGAAAACTGTGTGGAAAGCTCCGTGCCCAGGTCGTCAATGATGAGCAGGTCGCAATTATATATTTCATCCAGATATTGCTCATTGATTTCTTCATTTTCAAAATCAAATTTGTATTTCCTAACAATATCTATAAGGTCCGATACGGTCTTGTATATTACGCTTTTCCCCATATCCAGCAAATCCTTGGCTATGGAGCTGCACATGAATGTTTTTCCAAGTCCCGGTTTTCCGATAAACAGCATATTAATGCTGTGCTTATCAAAATCTTTAACAAAATTCACACATTTTGAATATATCAACTTCATATTTTCCTTTGGGGATATACCGTTATCAAAAACTTCATCTGAGTAATAATCCCATCGGAATTGCTCGAAGTTCTCCTTTTCCATTATGTCTCCAAGGTTTGATTGTGCATACAGATTATTGATTTCTTTTTGTATGTAGCAGCTGCACTTATTGTTTTCTATGAATCCGGTATCCTTGCAGGCTTTACATTGATATTTCATGTTGAGGTAATCCTTTGGGTAATTGTTGGATGTAAGGATTTCAGCTTTCTCAATTCTTAAATCCATCTGCCGGTTTTGTAATTCTCTGACAAGAAGTTCACAGTCCTCGGGTTTGTCGAGTATTGTCCTTGTTATGTCTATCCCTAGCTTTACCAGTTCTTCATCAATTTCTTTGAGCCTGGGAATTTTTGAGTATAGTAAGCTTTTGCGCGATTCCAGCTCATTTTTATTTTTTTCTCTTATTATCTCATATTCTTCAGCTATGCTGTATGCGCTATTCACTTAATTCACCCCGCCCTTTTTTTATCAATCTTTCTTTTAGAAGCTTGGTATCATATTTTCGGTTGGCAAAATTATTAAAAGTAGGTTTATGATTACCTAAAATCCGCTTTTCATGGTTTGAAGTTTTGCCGGTCTTTGAAGGGTTCTTAAGCAAGTAAGCCTCCACCTCCTGCATGGCGGAAAGGCCCTTCTTATGCCACTCGGTCAATATCCTGTCGATATAATTAAAGGAAGGCTTCAAGGTGCCGGCGGTCAGCTCACATGCCTTTAGTACTACATCTTCACCGTATCCAAATGTATAGAACCACTTCTGCAGCATTTCCTCCTCTGCTGAGGTCGGCTGTCGTCCAATTCTTAAAAAGCCCAGCACTTTATTGTACTTCTGCCACTTTTCCTTGTGTCGGGCATTATATTGCTTTGCTTTATCCACAGAGTCTATTCCGGCATCAAACCA
>JAAYQK010000352.1 GCA_012519325.1 Gracilibacteraceae bacterium
AGTACCCGTAGTACAAATATGTCAAGCCGGTATTATTAAAGTCTTCTTCTCTAAATACCACTTTAAGCTGGCTGATAACCTCTTTTGCAACCCCGAGAGTTATGGCATATACAAGATAATGCTCCCACATTGCAACCGCAGGCAAGTCCGCCTTATCAAGGCTGCTGAAATGCCTGAGAAATCTTCTGAACGCTTTCCACATCTTGAACTGCTCCACTCCGAACTTTGACCTTCTTCGTATCGTCAAAGAGTATATCAGCAGTATTATTGATACAGCCATCAATACAGCAAAGCCAAAAATATTATCATATATTGCAGCTGTAAACCCACCGTATACCATTCCTAAAACAGCTGCTAAAATGCCAAAAATCTGTCCTTTAACTGCATTTCTGTCAAAGAAAGAAAAACTGTCTGCTTCTGATTTTACATGCCCAACCCATGTATCGTAATCTGTTTTGAAGCTTCTTGCGCCTTCCCGAGTCTTTGAAAAACCCTTTAAATCCTCAAGAGAAACCTGTTCTCCGTCTCCTATTGTATATATAAGCCATTCAATAATATATTTCTCCTGAGCAGACAAAAGCTTCAAATCTGCTTCCTTGTTTAGTCTGAATGCATATTCGCTTTCAATCCTGTTTCTGAACAGTCCATTTTTTTCTTCCTTTTCAACAATAAGCTCCAGATACTTCCTTCTAACCAAATCCATTAATGTAGCAGTTAAGTCTCTCGGCTGCACACTGCCGAAGTTCCACAGTATTGAAAGAACTGCAGGGGAATAGTTCCCGGGAAGCTCCCTGAAATATTCTCCCATGAATTTTGCTTTATGTTCCTTATCATATTTAAAAAACAAATATAATATCATAAATATTTCAAACAATACATAGACAAATGAAAGCCCAATAATTATCCTTGCCTTTGCCCTTCTTTCATTTGCGGCCTCGGCAAATCCCTTTTCCTCGGACATTATCTCCGCAAGTGCGTCCTTATTAAATGCCTTCCTTGAGTTCTTAATCAATTCAGGCGGAAAAAGGACCCTTGCTTCGACAAAGTTTCGGGCAGGCAATTCTGCCACCCTCAAGGCTACGGTCCTGGAATCCAGGATTTCAGAAACACCTGAAAGGGGACCATGCCCGAAAACTTTTATCTGTTCCTTATCCGCACCTTCCGGAATTGTAATTATAACCTCAAAATTCTCTATTTTAACTTCGGTATCTGTACCCATAAATTTCCAATGAAGTTCAGCAATATCGTTGTACTTTGCAGCAACATTCATAATTCTATACTTTAAAGTAAATGTACTACTTTCATCTTCTGCAGCGGAGAATATCTTCAGCCTGATGCCGTCACCTTCATCAATAAGCTGATATGAGCCTTCCCTTTCCGAGTTGTCCCGGACAAATTGCTGAAGGCTTCCTGACAGTACCTTATAAACCTCTATCCCTTCAATGCCATCGCTTCCTGCTGTCTTAAGGGTTCGGTACACCCCTCTGAAGCTGCCGTCAAACTCATAAGTGATCTCTTCAATAACATCCATATTGCCCCTACTGTCCAGCTGTGCATTTATCCTGAAGCTGCTCATATAATAGCTTCTGCCACCGTCACAATATGCAGTTATTGCAGATAATAGCACACATATGATAAGAAATGCCGGCAGTACTGTTATTCTCCTGCCCAAATGAGACCTCACCTCCTTAAATAATATTGTATAACAAATGGTGGAAAAGTAAAAGAAAAAAGATGAACAGGACACGGAGAAACGTCCCCGTGTCCTTCCCGTGTCCTATTTTACTTCTATTCTATTACTTTTTCCACATATTCCGAAGTAAACGCTGCGAGCAATGCACCGTAGTCCAGATCGAACTCCATGATGTCTCCTACCCGGTATTCCCTGCTGCAGTCACTTACATCAATAATCATATGATCGCTGCTTGCTCCTATAACTATCGCATTCTTATCCCTGGGCTGTATACCGTCCACCTTTAAGTCCTGCCTGCCGGAAGCTAAGATAGCCCTTTTCCTTATACCTCTGTCAGTGAACACAGGTTTCTCTCCAAAGGCATCAACCCCAATCTCTCCTATAGGAACGGAGGGTTTTTCCTTAAGCTCTATTATTTCGGCCATGTATGTGAATACATCACCATAAGTTCCTTCTATTCTTTCTCCATAAGCAGTTTCATTTCCAAGAACTATTGCTTCCCCAAGCCGCAGCTGATTGATTCCCTTCGGGACTTTATTCTTATCAACCAAGTGCAAACTGCTTGAGTTCCCGCCGGAAACAATGCTCAGCTTGAGATTATACTTCTTCTCAATCTCATTTGCCAAGGACGCTAACAGCCCAAGATTTTCACTGTTTGGAATTACTCCCCCATAGCAGGTAAGATTGGTACCAACTCCCACAAGCTTAATGCCGGGAAGTTTGATTATCCTGTCGGCAAATTCAACTGCATCCTCATACCATACTCCTTCTCTTAAGTCCCCAAGGTCTATCATGAGTACAATTTTATGAATTCTTCCCTTTTGCAATGCCTTCTCAGAAAGGGTTTTTATTGTCTTATACTCAGAGTTAAGACTGATATCAACATTCTCAATTATTTCATCAGCCTGTGACAGCATGGGTATTCTGAGAAGCATTTTAGGCACATCCAGCACCTTAAGCTTTTTGATGTTTTCAATCCTTGAATCGGCAAGCATCTTTGCCCCTGCTTTTACAGATGCTTCGGCAATCTCCGGCATTCCGCAGTATACCTTGGTTACAGGTATTATTTCTATGCCAAGCCTGCCGCACTTATCTATCAATATACTGGTATTATACCTAAGCTTTTCCCTGTTAACTTTTATTGCAGGATAATGCATTTCATCTCACCCCCAAACTTTTCATCATAAGCTTCAGCGCGGCATCAGGGAATCTTTTTGAAAGCACTCCCAGAGATGCCATTATATATTGGCTGTCGATCAGCACCTTTGCATCCTTTCCCGGATACAATTCAGTTCCTTTGCTCTGCAGCCCTATGGACTTCAATATCCCAATGGGGCCGGGAAGCCTTGTCAATGCCCCTCCCGTACCGATAATATATTTTACATTAGTCAGGTCCTTTCCCTCTGCAATTGTTTTCTTCCCAGAAGGGCCATAAAGAAACCGCAGCTTTCCCGCATGCCTTTCAAGAGATGTAAGAACAGCCTCTCTGGTTAGTCTTTCTACGAAAACCTTTTCTTTGTCAGTCTCCGGAATTGACTTTATGTTTTCTATCAGCACTTCTGCATCAGGGAATTCCTTCTTAAGGTTTTCCAAACCTATCCTCTCAACTATATGGGCGACATTCACATATACGCCCAGATCTCCTTCGACAGTTCTCTTTGCTGCAGGTTCAGGACTTATAAGCACGAGGCTTATTTCTTCAGAGCCTTCTGTAACTGAATGAACATCTGTGGTGGCGCCTCCTACATCGAAAACCACAAGGTCTCCCAGAGACTCTTTAAAAAGCTTCGCAGCCTCCATAACCGCTCCCGGTGTGGGAATAATGGAGCCATTAACCATATCCCTTACAGTACTCATTCCGGGAGCATGTATTATGTGCTCTTCAAATACCTCCTGGATAACTTTCCTGGCAGGCTCCACATTAAGTATATCAACCTTTGGATATACATTTTCAACTATATAAAGCCTTGTACCTGTCTCTTCGGCAATAAGCCCTACTTCCTCCTGATTTTCGATATTTCCTGCATAAATTACAGGAATGCCTAATCCCATGGAAGCAATCATTTCAAAATTGTGCAGGGCAGTATCCCTCTCTCCGTAATCCACTCCTCCTGCAACCAGTATTATATTAGGCCTGATATCTTCCAGCCTCTTTAAATCTGTTCTTCTGAGCTTTCCGGCAGTAACATGCTTTATTATTGCTCCTGCACCCAGGGCAGCCTCCTTTGCAGCTCTGACTGTCATATAATATACCAGTCCGTGAACTGTCATTCTAAGGCCTCGTGCCGCACTGCTGGTGGCAAGGAACTCATCCCACTCAAGCTTAGTAATTCCAATGTTTTTCTTTAGATTCTCCACAGCACCCTTAAGGCCTTCGGTAACATCACCATTAAGCACCGTTGTAGGAGCTTGCCCTTGCCCGATGAATTCCGGACAAGGGCTCATGATATTGTCAAAGGCATTAACAACTGTGGTAGTACTGCCAATTTCTGCAACAAGCACATTAATTTTCATTATTCCGCTTTTCCCTTCTTCTCTTAACAAGGAAGCTTGCTACATCATTTCCATGGGTACCTCTGCCGAAGCCTGCGTCCATACCGGCTTCCACTGCTATTTCATTTGTAACCTGTGTACCGCCTGCGACAAGTATTACTTTATCTCTTATGCCCTTTTCAATGCAAAGCTCGTGAATCTTTCTCATATTCTTCGTATGGACCTCGTCATGGGTAATTATCGTGCTGGCAAGTATTGCATCCGCATTTGTCTCTATAGCCGCATCCACCAGCTTTTCAACAGGACAGGAAGTACCCAGATAAAGATACTTAATACCGTACTTTTCTATTCCACCATGCTTAATATCCAAGGTTTCCTTCAATCCAACCGAATGCTCGTCGTTTCCTACAGTGGCAGCTACAACAAACATCGGATTTTTAGAGATGTCTTCCCTTATCTCCTCGTCTGTTAACGTGGGAATCTTTTCAGGAATAACAAGTTCATTAATATTAATATCAAATTTTACCTTGCCTTTTATCTCTACGACAGTGCCTTCAGAAGGATGCATTGCCTGTTTGTGAACCACTGTGACATCTTCAAGCCCCATTTTTTCTCCGCACTTAATAGCTGCAAATTCCGCAGTCCTTTCATCCAGCGGAAGGAATATGGTAGTTGCCACAACTCCGTCTGCTCTCCATTCAACCTCCGGTTTCACAACATCCGTATCATAGTATTTTTCAAGCTCTTTAAGTCTTGTATTAACATTATCATATTCGTCAAGCTCATCAATATATACTATCTTGGAAGGATCTTCGAAGGTATCTCCGCCTATGGCGTCGGATGCCTTTTTGAATTCTGCGGGTATATTGTTATATCCGTAGTGAACGGATACCGGAGCAAAATAGTCCTTATCCCTTTCAAATATCATTCCCGCACCTATGCCTCCGTCAATCTGCCTTGGAATACCGTCTCCGTTCCTTTCAGGATAATTCCCGCTGTCAATAAAGAAGCCGTTTTCTACAGCCTTAAAATACCCGCCTACTTTCAATATCTCTTCCATGAAGAGAACTGCTCTCTCTTTTAGCTCTCTAACCTCCTTACCCAAAGGCCCTTCCCTGTCAAGCTTGACCATTTCGCGAAGGCCGTCCATGCCGTTAAGAGCCTGCTTAGCTGTGTTGACTGCTGCAATATTGTTGTAGTGCCACGGCACATTCCTTCCTTCATCGGGAGTGATGGTAGACTGTATATCAGTGCTTGTAAGTCTTGAAATCAAAAGATCCAGTGTATGTGTAACCGTTGCCTCCCTCATGTCTGATTCCATATATTTTGTATTCTGCTGTGCCCTCATTTTATATTCTGAGAAGAAATCCCTAAGAGCTACCGCATAGGGCAGGTCTATTCTCATACGCGGTGCCGGGGGCGCTGTTGGTGGTACTGTTGAAAGTGAAATGTTCTCTGGTTTTATACCAACTTTCCGTGAAAAAATGCTGTTTATGGCATGCTGAACCATAAGCTCAGGCCTTACCTTCCACGCCTTCATTGCAGTTGCGTTGGCATTATGGGCCCCGTCTATCTGCAGAATATCCGCCCATGCCATTATTTTTTTCGCCTCACAGGCATCTACAAAGCTTCTGACTATGTTTACATTTCTGTATAAAATATTGTATTGAGGGTCCTGATGAGCACCGTTTACTCCCTCTTCAGCAAACATTACAGCTATATCAGGCCCTGCAACACCGGAAATATACGAATGGAAGTTAATCGGCCTGCCTACTTCATCTTCTATCATATCAAGAGCTTTTCTTGTTGCCCTGCACTGCTTTCTCGTAACGGCTATACCGCCTATTCCCTGGGTAGTCCCTTCAATCAATGAGTCAATATGAGATTGTCCCGCTGTCCTGATAACCATGATATGGTCGGCTCCATGCCATGCCGCCATTCTCATTCTTCTTATATCATCCTCGAATCTTCCGGATGCAATTTCGGTTGTGATTACACAATCCGGCTGGGGATCAATGTAATTGAACCCTCGGCTTCCCGGCAGAGGAATGTAGTTTTTTAAACCCTCCGAAGTTTCATGGAATTCAAAATCCCCTATATTCCTTTTTTTATTCCTGCCTTCTCTCCAGTGCCAGCCTCTTCTTCTCGGCCTGTAATTTTCAAGGTCTTGAAGCAGCTCCTTTATATCCAGCTTTTTATTTGGATCCAGTTTCATTTTCTCCCCTCCTTTAAAACAATTTGTCGACCTCATCCCAGTACTTGCCTTCTGCAAGCCCTAATCCTGCTTCTCTCACAGAGACTCCCAGCTTCTTCGAAAGCCTCCAGACTACATTGCCGGCACCCTTGCCCATAAGCCCTTTTCTCATTACACCTTCAACTATCGGCTTTACTTCAAGGCTCGAAAAACCCATTCTGAGAAGTATGCTTCTTTCTATTGCGGGAGTTGTATTCTTATAGCCAAGTTCCAGCATCGGATCAACTATCTTCTCGGCCAGCTCCCAGAATCTCTTTTTCAGCTCTTCATCGGAAAGATTCGCAAGATGCTTTCTTCTTACTTCATAGTCATCTGCACGTTTAACTGCCATTTCTATCCCTCCACCTACTTTATTTTTACGTTTAGTTCAGCAAGAATGCCTTCCACAAAACTGTCATTAGTTTTTGCATCCTTGACAAGGAATTCAAAATCCTCTTTTGTAATTTCAGTTACCTTATAATTGTTGATGCAGTTTTTGATATATGATGTTCTTGCCTTGTCAATATCGTAATCCCTTACTTTTATATCTGACGGATGTGCCGGAAGTATAATGTTCTTTCCTGGTTCATCACGGTCAGGATTGCCGAACAATATTTCTATACCATTCTGCTTGGCAAATGTAAGCTGCGGCAACGGATGCTTCCCTGCACCCGTATATTCGGTTTCCTGAACCACAATAATCTGGTCCTTATCCATTTCCTGTGCCAGGGCAAAAGCAGCTGTTAAGGATGTGTTTCCTGCAGGACCCCTCTCCAGTCCTTCAAGCACTGATAATGCTTCTGTGATATAAAACACTTCACCCTGTTTTACCAGAACATATCTGTCCAGATATCTTAAAGGCCTTGCTGCATTTCTCGGAACATCTGCCCTGTCAGGCCATGTTGCAAAGGGTATTCCGAAGCCTGTGTGTCCTGTGGTAAAGGATTTCCTGTTGAAATCCCTGTCAGAGGCCATATGCAAACCGGATAAATCCACGCTTGCTCCGACAATTTCAACATCCTTTGCTCCTGCCTTCAAAAGTCCTCTTGCCGTACCGGTAACATTGCCGCCTCCTGCGTGGGTAATTACAACCTTGTCGGGGTCTCTTCCAATCGTTACCCTGAACTGCATTGCAATCTCATACCCTAAGGTTTCCACCCCTGCTATTCCAAAAGGCGTATATAAGGATGCATTAAAGTACCCCGTTTCCTCCAGCAAGGTTAAAAATGTGTAGAAGAGCTCCGGCCCTACCGACAGCTGAACCACCTCTGCTCCATATGCTTCACAGGCCCGCTGCTTTTCAAGTATTTCAGGCTGTCCAACCATCCTGCTGTCGTAGCATTCTTGAACAACAATACACTTAAGCCCTCGTTTTGCAGCTTGTGATGCCACTGCCGCACCATAGTTGCCGCTTGTTGCCGTTACTACTCCTTTGTATCCGAGTTTTTTTGCATGGTATACAGCAGTAGCCGCTCTCCTTGCTTTAAAACTTCCGGAGGGGTTTGCAGCCTCATCCTTTATGAAAATCCTTGCGCCTTTCCCCTTTGGAGCCAGCTTTCTGGCCAATGCGGTAAGGTTTTTCAACTCAATAATCGGAGTATTCCCTACGCTTGTATCAGCCTGTATCTGCTGTATTTCTTCCAATGTATAACCTGTTTCCCTCATCATTCTCTCATAATCAAAGGAAATACTTCCTGACTCAAAGGTGCTGTAGTCAATGCCTATTGCCTTCTTCATAATTTCATTTTTCCTTGCCATTACCGCTGCATATGACATATCCTTACTCATTTATATCACCTCCAAAGAGGATTTCCTTAAGCTGCATATCCACCTTTAAGAGCTCAGGTACGAAATTACCGTAGTCATGTACATACCTGGGATTCACTGCTATCAGCTCTCCCTTGACTTTTCTTCCGGTAGCGGTTATTATTTCTATCATCGAACCAATTTTTGCATCCTCCTGGGCAATGCCCTTTACCCATAATTCAAGGGGTACCTTTTTGGTGTCCTCCGGAACCTGCGGTGCTCTTTCCTCAGGTTTAAGGACAATCTGGCGTATCTGCACCCAATCTCCCTTTTTAGCTGAGATCATTTAACAACACTCCTCTTCAATCATTTCCCGCATATCTCCCATAATAGCTCTTGGTACGGGAAGGTCAATCATAGTTTTAAGGCCAGGCCTTGCATTAATTACATGAGGAATCATATATACACACATTGCTATTGTACCGATTCCTCCTGGTATCTCCGGCTTATTTGCCATATTAATATTAGGTGTGCCCTTTATGATTATATAGTCTCCTGTTTCTACTCCTGCAAGCTGGGGTTCTATCTGCTGGGGATGATCCATTTCAATTCGTAGTTCTCCGTCGACGTAACCATATCCCTTCATTGCACAGCCCGCTACATCTCCTGCTTTGGCAAAACCGTACGGTGCCTTCCTGTCAACATCAGTTACAATGGGCTCCATACTCTGTTTGAATTCACTGAGCTTCCAGCCTATAGCGTCTGATATCATTCCTATGGATTCTGCAAAACCTACATGGCCTGCAAGCTTTCCTGTCCTTACCCCTTCTTTGAATTCATCAACCGTTATTCCAATTCCCTGCTCTTCCATTACTGCCGGCCCAAAAGGCGATAAACTATTCACCCGTCTTGCAACTATATGCTCTACTTCTTCACAGGCTCCTGTGAAAGCAACAACAAGAAGATCCATAATAAGGCCCGGATTAATGCCAGTTCCCAAAACAGTTACGCCGTTTGCTTTAGCTATCTCATCCAGCTGCTTTGTAAGTTCCGGTTCAGCTGCTTTCGGATATGCCATTTGCTCTGCACTGGATATGACATTTATCTTTTTCTCCAGGCAATACTTTATTTTGTCAAAAACCTTCCTTGTAAATGAGTCCGTACAAATAAGCACCACATCTGCAGCTTTTTCTTTAATAACATCTTCGTAAGAGCCGATTATTACGTCCTTTCTGTTGCCTCTTTCAGTCTTTATGTAATCATACATGCTTTTGCCGATTTTAGCTCCTCTTCCTACAACTCCGACAATTTCCACACCTTTTTTTTTGAGAAGCATATCAGCCATTCCGCCGCCCATAGCACCCAGTCCCCAGATAATTACCTTTACATTCTCTTTTCTCATAAAGCAAACCTCCTAATATTATTTAGAGTCTATTGTTTTAAATTAGCAAACCTCATGCCAAATAAAGCATTAAACGAAACGAATTTTGTAAGTGTTGATATTGCTGTTAAATTGATACTCCTCCCGTAAATTGCATATTTCAGAATTGCGCAACAAACAAAAAACCGCAAATAAATTTGCATTAATGCAAATTTATTTGCACTTAGGAATATATCCATATATCCTTTCATTGACTTTACGAATGATAAATCTTAAAATATACTATATGTATTATTAACAAATCAATAAGTACTATATTCATTGTAAGGGGATATTAACGTGTATGACTTCCATTTGCATTCACACTTTTCCAACGATTCAACCGCATCTATGCAAAGCATGGCAGAGAAGGCCAGGAGCATAGGCCTGAAGGGCATATGCTTTACCGATCATTATGATTTGGAGTACCAAAGTACAGAAATTAACTTTGAGTTTTCCTATGACGAGTATTTAGACGAGTTAAACAATCTAAAAGCCTCTTTACCTGAAGGCCTTGAAATATATTCCGGCATAGAGCTGGGTATGCAGCCTCATCTTAGTACGAAAAATGAAGCCCTTCTTAAAGGAAAGAACTTTGATATTATCATAGGTTCCATCCACTGTGTGGGTAAGAAAGATATTTATGACAGGTCTTTTCTCGAAGGCATTACTGAAGATGAAGGAATAATAAACTATTTTGGCGATATGCTGAAGTGTATTGATAATTTCAAAAATTTCGACATACTGGGACATATGGATGGCATTAGAAGATATCTTTACAACAAGGATGAAAGCTTCTCATTGGATGTATATGAGGAGCTTATCCAAAGTGTGCTGTCCAAGCTTGTACATTCCAACAAAGGAATAGAAGTGAATACTGCAGGCCTTCGTTACGGTCTCTCCACCTTTCACCCTCTTCCGGATATACTTAAGCTGTACCGTACGCTGGGAGGCGAAATAGTGACTGTGGGTTCTGATTCTCACAGTCCCGAATACTTAGGCTACGGAATAAAAAATGCATTGGCCACCCTTTCTGATCTCGGATTCAAGTATTATACCATTTATAAGGACAGAAAACCCATATTTATAAAAATATAAGAGGCTTTTTGCCTCTATATTTTTATATTGATATTATATTTTTTCAGCTTGTGCTGAAGGGTCTGGCGCTTTAGACCCAACATTTCGGAGCTTCTGGATATATTGTTTTCACATCTCTGCAAAGCCTCCAGGATCAAAGCTTTCTCAACCTCTTCAACTATCTTGTGCAGCGGCTGGCCTTTATTTAAGTGAAAGCAATGATTGCTTTTACTGGTCTTGAACAGCATTTCATGCATTTCCCGGGAGATATGTTCCGGCTTAATTATATGCCCTCTGTTAATCATGTTTATTGCACTTTCAATCACATTCTCCAATTCCCTCACATTTCCCGGCCAATCATAATCCAGAAAGGCCTCTTTAACTTCATTGGAGACATACCAGATATCTTTTTGCAGTATATTATTGTATTTTTTGATGAAATGCTCTGTTAAAAGCAGAATATCCGATTTCCTTTGCCTCAAGGGCGGTATATTGACAGATATAACATTAAGCCTATAATACAGGTCCTTCCTGAGAATTCCTTTTTTCATAATTGCCAAAGGATCCTCGTTTGTAGTCGCCAGTATTCTTACATCAACAGGTATATCCGAAAGTCCCCCTATTCTTCTTACATATCCTTCCTGCAACACCCTTAAGAGCTTTGCCTGAAGCTGATGGCCCATGGAGTTTATTTCATCTAGCATAAGCGTTCCTCCATCCGCCTGCTCAAATAGCCCGGGCCTGTTAATGGCACCTGTAAAGCTCCCTTTTACTGTTCCGAATAGTATTCCTTCCAGAAGGGACTCCGGCAGTGCAGCACAGTTTTGTGCTATTAAGGGTTTGTTCTTCCTGCTGCTTTCGTTATGTATGCTCTGGGCAAAGAGCTCCTTTCCCGTACCTGTTTCACCGTATATTAAGACTGTAGATGATGACAAGGCTGCTTTCCTGGATATTTCTACTGCATTAAGGAACTTCTCGTCTTCCCCAATGAGGTTTTTGAAGGTATAACCTTTAAGGTTTCCATCATCAATATCCTTGCTTGCAAGCTCTTCATGCAAATATACAAGCTTATCCGACAGTTCCTTCTCTTTAGTTATATTCTTTGCAATTTCAAGAGCTCCATTTTTGCCCACTGAGATTTTTATAGGAATTGTGCTGTTTAATGTGCTTATCTGCTTGCCTTTGTTGTTTAAATAAGTCTGATACTTATTGTATATTGGCTTGCCTGTTTTCAGTACTGTAAGAAGCGTACTGGTCTCCGGAGTCAAACTGGGAAAAATGTCCAGAATGCTTTTGCCCATAACTTCATTGATATACAGGCCTTCCATGTCAGCCATAGCCTGGTTGTAAATGATGGTCTTGCCTGAGCTGTCAACTATATGAATACCAATATCTATGTTCTCCAATATTGTATCAATAATTGACTTGTATATAAAATTCATCGTCATACTATTACCTCACATACAAAATATGCTACGCATCCTGAACATCCCCCATCGTATAGTAAATCATAATTTCCTATACGATAAAAAGGTATGCCAATATAAAATTTATATAGGTCATACCTTTATTATATCAATTGTTAATACATATAGGCAATTATTTCGGATATCCGGTATAGGACTCTTATCTGAACTTCGGATACAGCGGATGCTTGTCACATAATGCTTTTACTCTGCTGCTGCATTCGGCCTTTGATTTGGGATCTGAAATTGCTGTAGATATAATGTCAGCTATCTCCTTCATATCATCTTCCATGAACCCTCTAGTAGTCACTGCCGGTGTACCAATCCTCAATCCGCTGGTAATGAAAGGACTCTGAGGGTCAAAGGGAATTGTATTCTTGTTTGCTGTTATACCTATATCATCAAGGAGTGTCTCTGCATCTTTACCTGTTATGCCTTTATTTCTAAGATCCAGCAGCATCAGATGATTGTCGGTGCCTCCCGAAACAATATCAATTCCCTTGGCTATCAATGATGCTGCCAAAACAGAAGCATTTTTAACAACCTGCTCTATGTATCCTTTAAATTCCTCACTCATGGCTTCTTTAAAGCATACTGCCTTAGCTGCAATTACATGCATAAGGGGTCCCCCCTGCATTCCGGGAAAAACAGATTTGTCTATAACCTTCGCATATTGCTGTTTGCAAAGTATTGCACCGCCTCTGGGACCTCTCAAGGTCTTATGGGTTGTAGTAGTCACAAAGTCTGCATAAGGTACAGGGCTCTGATGCAGTCCAGCTGCAACAATACCTGCAATATGGGCCATATCAACCATTAAAAGAGCACCCACCTCGTCTGCTATCTCTTTGAAAACCTTAAAATCCAGACGTCTGGAATATGCACTTGTCCCTGCCACAATCAGCTTCGGTTTGCTTTCCTTTGCAATAGCCCTGACATTATCATAATCAATTATTCCTGTATTTTGTGATACTCCGTAATGGACAAACTTAAAAAATTTACCTGACACGTTAACAGGGCTCCCGTGGGTTAAATGCCCTCCATGGGACAAATCCATACCCATTACTGTATCGCCGGGTTCCAATACCGCGAAATAGACTGCTTCATTTGCGCTTGAACCCGAATGAGGCTGCACATTGGCATGTTCAGCCCCAAATAAAGCTTTAAGCCTGTCCCTTGCAATATTCTCAACTACATCCACATGCTCACAGCCGCCATAATATCTTTTTCCGGGATACCCTTCCGCATATTTATTAGTAAGCACTGTGCCCATTGCTTCTAATACAGCGGGTGATACGAAGTTTTCCGAAGCTATAAGCTCAATTTTGTTCCTCTCCCTTTCAAGTTCCTTTAATATTGCCTTGGCAATTTCGCTGTCAAAAGCTTTAATACTGTCAATTTTCATATGTATTTCCTCCTCCTCATTTAATTTCTCTATACTGTCAACAAGTGTCAATTGATACATTTAACAGTCAATATGGAATACGCCGGAGACCGGAAGCTTAGAAGCGCTTATAGAGCTATAAGCGCTTCTTTTTATATGTGTTTTTTCAGCATATCATCAAATGCCTGCTTTGGCCTTGCTCCGATGATACCGTCAACCTTGCTGCCTTTATTAAAAAGAAATACCGAAGGTATGCTCATAATCTCATATCTGGCTGCAAGCTCAGGGTTCTCATCAACATTTACCTTTGCTATTTCAATTTTTCTTTCATATTCATCAGCCAGTTGATCTATAACAGGTGACACCATCCTGCAGGGTCCGCACCATGCTGCCCAAAAATCAACCAGTACCGGCTTGTCTGATTTTAATACCTCACTGTCAAAATTGCTCTTGTTTACGATTTTTATATTCTTACTCACTTGTTATACTCCTTTCAAATCTACCGCAAATTTCTATACAGATTAACACACTATTATTTTATCCAATAGGCCGATTATTAAATTATAAAACATTTGCAACTATTCCATTATATATTTTCTTTTTTTCTAATCCCCGTTATGACCGGCTTGAACTTTTTCATTTTCTTGATAGACTTGTCCTTGAGTTTTATGATTATATAGGATACAGCCAATGCAGAAAGTCCCAATGCCGCGCCGATTACTTGCGCCATATCCTCTTCTAAGCCTAAGGCCAATATACCGTAATATCCACCAAATATTCCAGCCATTAGTGCAAGAAGCGGAAAACCATATGCAATAGTAACTGCAGTCATGAAGCTGATATTCTCAAGCTCAATTTCCACTTCATCACCTACCTGGGCTCCCAAATCGTTATCAGCTATCATTACCATTTCAAGCTTATCCTTGCCTACCTGGCATTTTCCACATTCACCGCAGGCTGTACCTCTGGTGAATAAAATCGTAGCCTGATTGCCTTCAACCTTAATTACTTTTCCTATTTCCCGCATATATCCGCCTCAATCCTGTTACTTGACATATCTTACTATTGTATTAATTAGTTCTTCAATACTCTTTTCATTGTTCTGATCTTCAAGGGATTCCCTGAGACACTGCTTTATATATCTATCCATTATAAGCCCGCCGACTTTGTTTATTGCAGACCTTATTGCAGAAATCTGAACCATTATGTCTCCACAGCATTTGTCTTCCATAATCATTTTTTGTATCCCTTTAGTCTGACCTTCAATCTTTTTCATTCTATTAAGAATATCTTCCTTGCTGACTTCCTTGCTACTCAAACTATCGCCTCCTATACCCCGTACCGGTACCTAATTCTATTATAATATATTTGCAAGTTTTGTCAACACTATTTTTGATTCAATAACACTGAATAAGAATACCCTATAACCCCAGTATATCCCTTACCACGGCTGATGCTATTATGAGTCCTGCAGCAGACGGTACAAAGGATATGCTTCCCGGTACCTGCCTTCTACTGCTGCAAACACAGTTTATCTCGCAATCCGAAGCATCTTTATCAGGTACTATTGGCTCCTCCTTTGAGTACACAACTTTTAGGCTTTTAACACCTCTCTTGCGCAGTTCATATCTCATTACCTTTGCAAGGGGGCATACGGATGTTTTATATATATCGGTAATCACAAACTTCGTGGGGTCAAGCTTGTTGCCTGCGCCCATGCAGCTTATAATCCTTATGTTCATTTCCGCACATTTGAGCACAAGGCTGATTTTTGAGCTGACCATGTCAATTGCATCAACCACATAGTCATATTCAGGGAGCAGCAGCATTTCCGAGGTCCCATCGTCATACAGCATTTTATGTGTGATTATCTCAGCCTCCGGATTAATATCCAGCAGCCGTTCCTTCATTACTTCCACCTTCGGCCGGCCTACTGTTTTTCTTGTAGCATGGATTTGCCTGTTAATATTGGTAATACAAATATCATCATAATCTATAAGCACAAGCCTGCCGATTCCGCACCTGCATAATGCTTCGGCGGCATAGGAACCTACTCCTCCGATACCAAAAACTGCAACAGTGCTTTTTTTCAGCCTTTCAATTCCCTTTTTCCCAATTAGCAGCTCTGTCCTTGAAAAAGAATTCATTAAATACCTTCATCTCCATGCTATTATTTTTTTACCCCAATGTGAAGTTCTTCCAATTGTTTTTCATCTGCAGCCGAAGGAGCGTTTGTCATAAGGCAGCTTGCTGTCTGTGTTTTGGGGAATGCTATTACGTCTCTGATATTGTCTGTTCCGGTAAACAGCATTACTATTCTGTCAAGCCCTAATGCCAATCCTCCATGGGGAGGCGTGCCGTATTTGAAAGCTTCAAGCAGATATCCGAATTTACTCCAAGCTTGTTCCTTCGTGAACCCAAGAAGCTTAAACATCTTCTCCTGAAGCTCCTGATTGTGTATCCTTATGCTTCCTCCGCCAAGCTCATAGCCGTTTAATACTATGTCGTAAGCCTTAGCTCGTACCTTCAACGGATCTGTATCCAACAGCTCCAGATCTTCATCCATAGGGCTCGTAAAAGGATGATGCATTGCTACGTATCTGTTTTCTTCTTCGTCGAATTCCAATAGAGGGAACTCTGTTATCCACAAAAGGTCATACCTGTTGTTGTCAATAAGTCCGAAGCGTTTTGCCAATTCTAACCTTAATTGTCCCAGAGAGTCAAAAACCACTTTTTGCTTATCGGATACAATAAAAATTATATCTCCCGACTTTCCGCCTACTCTATCAATTATACCTCTCAGTTCCTCATCCTTCAAAAACTTCGCTATTGGTGATTTCACACCCCCCGCTGTAATATTAATCCATGCTAGGCCTTTAGCTCTGTATGTTTTTACAAACTCTCCCAAACTGTCTATCTCTTTGCGGCTGAGTTTTTCTCCAAGGCCGGCTCCGTTAATTGCTCTTACAATCCCGTCATTTGCCAAGGCATCAGCAAACACCTTGAACTCTGAATCTGCAACCAGGTCGCCTATATCCTTCAGCTCCATGCCGAATCTTGTATCCGGCTTGTCAGAACCGTAACGTTCCATCGCTTCCTTATATGTAAGCCTCCTGAAAGGAGTCTGAACATCCACATCAAGAACCTCTTTAAACAGTCTCTTCAACAGGCCTTCGTTAAGCTCCATAATATCTTCCTTTTCAACAAAGGAAAGTTCCATGTCAATCTGAGTGAATTCAGGCTGCCTGTCGGCACGAAGATCCTCATCCCTAAAGCATTTTGCTATCTGAAAATACCTATCGAAGCCGGACACCATAAGCAGCTGCTTAAAAAGTTGTGGGGATTGAGGCAGTGCATAAAAATTACCCGGCTGTACCCTGCTTGGCACCAGATAATCCCTGGCCCCTTCGGGTGATGTCTTGATAAGTATTGGTGTTTCCACTTCCACAAATCCATTTTCATCCATATAGTCCCTGGTTACCTTTGCAATTTTATGTCTTGTAAATAAGAACTTCTGCATGGAAGGACGTCTCAAGTCCAGATACCTGTATTTCAGTCTAAGCTGTTCGCCTGCATTCAGATCATCCTCAATATATATCGGTGTTGTCTCAGCCTTGCTCAATATTTCAAGGCTGCCGACAGCTATTTCAATACGTCCTGTTTTCATCTTTGGATTAACTGCGCTTTCATCTCTTTTTATAACTTCTCCGGATATAGCCAGTACATATTCGCTTCTTACCTTAAAAGCCTCGGCAAATACATCAGGAGTGAGATCCTTGTTGACTGTGCATTGAATAATGCCGCTCCTGTCCCTTAACTGTATGAAAATTAGCCCCCCAAGATCTCTCCTTCTCTGAACCCAGCCTGCGAGGGTTACTTTTTCTCCCAGGTTGTCCAGGCTTAATTCTCCGCACATATGAGTCCTTTTGGCTCCTGCCATGCATATCATCTCCTAGTTTTAATTTAATAAACACCATGATTTATCCTTGAAGTGAAGCTATGCTTCAGATTAACGTATTCTTTCTTTTATATAGTCTGCAAGTGCATCAAGGTCTATTTCTTCTTCACTGCCGTTGTTCATGTCTTTGACCTTTATTTTTTTGTTCATTATCTCTTCTTCTCCCAATACCACCACATATCTTGCATTAATCTTATTTGCATATTTCATCTGGGCTTTCAAGCTTCTTCCCATATAATCCTTCTCAGCCTTTATTCCTTCATTCCTCAACAAATTGATTTGTCTGACTGCTTCTGACTCTCCCTCTTTTCCTATGCTTGCAATATAAACATCCATGTAAACAGGCACCGGTATTTCTATTCCTTGACTCTCAACTAAAAGAAGCAGCCTCTCCAATCCAAGCCCGAAGCCTATTCCCGGTGTACTTGGACCGCCGCATTCTTCTATAAGCCCGTCATACCTTCCGCCACCGCAGACAGTGCCCTGCGAGCCTATATCATTTGATACAATTTCAAAAGCAGTCTTGGTATAATAATCAAGCCCTCTTACTATTTTGGGGTCAACGACATATTTCAAACCAAGAAGCTCCAAGGATTTTTTCAAACCTTCAAAATGCTCCCTGCATTCATCGCAAACACAATCGAGTATATAAGGAATGTCCGTCAGTTGTTCTTTGCACTTTTCCTCCTTACAGTCAATTACTCTCATTGGATTTTTGCCGTACCTTTCTTTACATGCTTCACACAAATTGTCAAGCTTTTTATGAAGATACTCTTTCAGCTTTTTGTTATATTCCGCCCTGCATTTAGGACAGCCTACGCTGTTTATCCTGATTTCCAAATTTTTGACTCCCAGCCTGTTGTACAGCATCATAGCAACATTTATTACCTCAGCGTCAACAGACGGATCAGAACTGCCAAAAACCTCAATATCAAACTGATGAAACTCCCTGAGTCTTCCTGACTGAGGCTTCTCATACCTGAAGCATGGGGTCGTGCAAAAAACCTTTACAGGCTGAACATCATTAAACATACTGTGCTCAATATATGCCCTGACAAAGGACGCTGTAGCTTCAGGCTTCAGGGTTATGCTTCTTCCTCCCTTATCCTTCATAGTATACATCTCTTTTTGCACAACATCGGTAGCGTCTCCTATCCCTCTTTCAAAAAGCTCCGTATGTTCGAAGATAGGCGTTCTCATCTCTTTATATCCGTGCAAAGCGCAAATCTCCCTGATTAATCCTTCTATATACTGCCATTTGTATGACTCCGACGGCAATATGTCCTTCGTACCCTTCGGCGCTTGTGTTAACACTCCAATCACTCCTCCAACGGTATTTGTTTTAAAACATCAAGCTTCTTCTTTATCATTGCATCAATATTCTCAATATAAAGCTTTATATCCTTTATATTGTGCTGCCTTTCTATCCTGTTTTCTCTATTAATTACAACCTTCGTTACAGCATCTGCCCCAAAAGCAGCTATTGTTTGCCTTTCTTCAATAATTTGCATGTTGTATATACATTCAAAGCCTTTCTTGGAAAAGCCGATGTTCTCAAGATTTTGTACCATATGCTTCTGTCTGTATAAGTAGTAAGGATACATTCCCATATCCCCAAGGAATTTTTTCGCATATTTCATCATCCGGGATACGTTTTCATCATCGAGCAAGGCACCCTTCA
Organism: Gracilibacteraceae bacterium; assembly: GCA_012519325.1. Classification (GTDB taxonomy): domain Bacteria; phylum Bacillota; class Clostridia; order Lutisporales; family Lutisporaceae; genus BRH-c25. Next base: position 19,149 of record JAAYQK010000352.1, read on the forward strand.
TATGCTTTTCATTAAGTGCCGAAGCCCTTTTCAATGCCAAGGTATGCACCGTAACACTTTCCGGATCAAGCTTATTAATTTCTTCCAGGGTATGAACCAGTTCCGCCAATGTTTCTCCCGGAAGCCCCAGTATTATATCCATATTAATATTGTTAAATCCTACACTCCTTGCAAGTCTGAAGCTCTCTGCAACCTGTTCCGCATCATGAGCCCGTCCTATGCTCTTCAAAGTAGAGTCATTCATTGTCTGCGGGTTTATGCTTATCCTGCTTATTTTGTTTTCATACAATACCTGAAGCTTTTCTTCCGTTATGGAATCAGGCCGTCCGGCCTCACAGGTGAATTCTTCTTCTTGTCTTCCGAAGCTCTGGCCTATGCATTTAATTAGCCTTTCAAGCTGCAGCGCGCTTAATGCAGTGGGTGTACCCCCGCCCATATATATAGTCTGCACTCTGAAGCCATTATTGTTTAAAAACTCCGAAACCCTCCGGATTTCTTCCATAAGGTTTTCCAGATAAGGCTTGACATATCTGCCATATGCACTTATTGAATTCGAAGTAAATGAACAGTAATGGCATCTGCTTGGACAAAATGGTATTCCAATATATATACTTATCACTTTATTATTATAAGGGTATATAAACGGCCTTTCAATACCTGCAATTTTTAATGCCAATTCAGCCCTATCCCTGCTGACAAGGTATTCCCCAACCAGTCTTTCCTGTATATTTGCCGGAGGAATCATATTATTCATAAGCTCATGAACAATTTTTACAGGTCTTATTCCGGTCAGTATACCCCATGGGTATTCCCTGTTAAATACCCCAGCCAGGAGCTTGTACATTGATTTTTTAACCAATTGTTTTAAAGCCTTGTCATCCGCAATCTCAGTACTGCTTTCCTCAACAGCCTTCTCCTGCTTATTCAATTCCTGATATATTGAAGTACATACAGCACTCTTCCCCGCTATCTCCAACCTGCTTATAATAAAAATATTGTTATCCTGCAAAGAGCTTTGGCTGTCAGCCAAAGCTCTTTCAGACCTTACTATTTCACACTTGCCGAAATACATTCTTATTATATCGGCAGCTTCATTGTAATAATCATGATTAACAAGTCTGATTCCAATCATAGCTTCCTCTTAAACTCATCATTATATATTTGATTCTTAACCTCCGAAACGACACCCGAATCTATTCCCAATTCCGAAGCTATTTCATAATCCTCCATTCCGGATTCTATCATATCAATTAGCTCATTGTATTCCTGAAATACCCTATGCTTATGCTTTGCGGTCAAAATTTTCTTAGAAGACTTAATCATGAAAAAACCTCCCATGCAACAGGCGTTATTATCATAGTCTTTCCTTTTGCCTCAAGCATATTCATAAAATAATAAATCAATACATCATTGGGAATTTACACCAACAAAGCTGTTTTCGCGCTTTTCATGCAGTATTGTTGTTGAAGGCCCATGCCCGGGATAAACCACTGTATCATCAGGCAGAACAAAAAGCTTCTCTCTGATTGATTTGATAAGCTCAGTCATTGATCCCCCGTACAAATCCGTCCGGCCAATTGAGTTCTGAAATAATGTATCACCAGAAAACAATATTCCGTCGCAATAAATACTTATACCTCCCCGGGAATGTCCCGGTGTATGTATTATATTAAGCTTTGTTTCACCAAGATTAATCACTTCCCCGTCCTCAAGGAACTTATCGGCCGTCATTTCGACCGCAGTTCCTCCCATCATACCTGAGAAGTTCTTGCTTTTACTTCTGAGCATTTCATTATCTTCCCTATGTATGCACACCAGCGCATTTGAGTAATCCTTCAGCTCCCTCAATGCACCAATGTGGTCTCCGTGGGCATGAGTGATTATTATATATTTAATATTTAATCCGTTGTTTTCAATAAAGCTCTTAATTTCGGGGAAATCCCCTCCGGGGTCAATTACTGCCGTTTCATTTGTTTTCTCATCGAATACAACATAGCAGTTAGTTTGAAATACTCCCAAAGAAAGCCTTTCAAATTTCATATACTAATCCATCCCTTTCTTTATATTATCTTTTCACTGTCAACAATTACCGTGACAGGCCCGTCATTTTCTATATTAACTTTCATGTATGCCTGAAAGGTTCCTGTTTCCGTCTTCACACCCATCTCCCTGCACTTTTTGACAAACTCATTATAAAGTTCTTCAGCCTTTTCAGGTCTGGCTGCACTCATAAAATTCGGTCTTCTGCCCTTTCTGCAATCTCCATACAACGTGAACTGTGAAACTACCAGCAATTCCCCCTCTATATCAAGGAGAGAAAGATTCATCTTCTCATTATCATCCTCAAATATCCTCAGATTCACTATTTTATCAACCATATACAGCACATCCGCCTCAGTATCCTTCTCGTTTACACCCAGTAAAACGACAAAGCCCTTGCTTATGCTTCCTACAATTTTCTTCTCAACCACAACGCTTCCGCTGTTAACTCTTTGTATAACTGCCCGCATTATTTATCCTCCTTATCCGTCCCATCATGCTCCTAAACCCTGACCATGCTCTCTTGCCTCATAACTCGCATCTCGTATCTGATGCCTTGAGCGTCACTGCTTTGCCCTGAATACGTCCAATACCCCTTCAATTTTCCGAAACTTTCTTATAAGCTTATTCAGCTGTTCAACATCGTTAATTTCCAGAATGAAATTGATTATAGCAATCTTATCCTTTGTTGTTCTTGAATGGAAAGCATTGATGTTTATCTTGCTTTCATCAATAATTGCAGTTATCTCGGCAAGCAATCCCTTCCTATCGGCTGCCCTGACTTCTACATCTGCATTATATGATTCCTTAGTCTGGCTGTTCCATTCCACCTCTATGAACCTTTCTTGTTCACTCATCAGATTAGCTATATTGGGGCAATCTTTCTGATGCACAGATACCCCTCTGCCCTTGGTAATATACCCTATAATTTCGTCACCCGGCACAGGATTACAGCACTTTGAAAATCTTATCAATATGTTTTCGACTCCCTTTACCTTTACTCCTGTACTGTGATATCTTTTCTTTCTTTCCTGAGCCTTCTCAACCTGACGCTCTATGCTATCCTCAGCCGTCTCTTCAAGCTTCTGTGTTTTTCTGAATTCTTCCTTCAGTTTTGTTATTATCTGATTGGGTGTCAAACCTCCATAACCAAGCGATGCATACATGTCCTCCAGACTATGGAGGCTGAATTTCTTATATATAGCCTCCATCCATTCCCGCCTCAACAGCTGGACCGTAGTATATCCGTTTCTTCGTATCTCCTTTTCCAGCAGCTCTTTTCCTTTTTGTATGTTCTCTTCCCTTTTTTCCTTCTTAAACCACTGCCTAATCTTATTTTTCGCTTGTGAGCTTTTAACTATTTTCAGCCAGTCCCTGCCGGGACCGTTGGCAACAGCGGAAGTGATGATTTCCACAATATCCCCATTTTGAAGCTTATAATCCAATGGAACTATTCTTCCGTTTATTTTTGCTCCTATGCATCTGTTGCCTATCTGGCTGTGTATCTTATATGCAAAATCGATAGGAGTTGATTCAACAGGAAGATCTATAACATCTCCTTTGGGAGTGAACACATATACCTCATCGGTAAACAAGTCTACCTTCAGAGTCTCCATGAACTCTCTTGTGTCCTTAATCTCATTCTGCCATTCAAGCATCTGCCTGAGCCATTTCAGCTTCTCATCAAAATCTGACTGGGTGGTATTGCCTTCTTTATACTTCCAGTGAGCCGCAATACCTATTTCAGAGGTCTTATGCATTTCCCATGTCCTTATCTGCACTTCAAAGGGCTGCCCGTCAGAACCCAGTAATGTAGTATGAAGAGACTGGTACATATTTGGCTTGGGCATTGCTATATAATCCTTGAATCTTCCCGGTATAGGCTTCCACAAAGTGTGTACTATACCCAGCACTCCATAGCAATCCTTTACCGTGTCGACAATTATTCTAACTGCTGTAAGGTCGAATATCTGTTCAAAGCTCTTATTCTGATAATACATTTTTCTATATATGCTGTAAAAGCTTTTCGGCCTTCCCTCAATATGGGCATCAATCCCCACTTCATTCAGCTTCTCTTTAAGTATTTCCATAACATGATTAATTTCATCTTCCCGTTCCTTCCTCTTTTTGGCAACCTTGTCCACCAATTCATAGTATCCTTTTGGTTCAAGATATCTTAACGCCAGATCCTCCATCTCCCACTTTACTTTTGATATTCCGAGCCTGTGAGCAATTGGAGCATATATTTCCATGGTCTCTCTGGCTTTTTCCTTCTGTTTTTCCGGGGGCAGAAATCTTAGAGTACGCATGTTGTGAAGCCTGTCGGCAAGCTTTATCATTATTACCCTAATATCCTTAGCCATAGCAATAAACATCTTTCTAAGGCTTTCTGCCTGCTGTTCCTCTTTTGTCTTGTATTCCAGCCTTCCTAATTTTGTCACTCCGTCAACCAGCATGGTAATTTCTTCGCCAAAAAGATTTTTGCAATCCTCATAAGTGCATTTTGTATCTTCAATAACATCATGCAGCAAGCTTGCAGCAATAGTAATATTGTCCATATTAAGCTCTGCCAGTATCATAGCTACTTCAAGAGGATGAAAAATATAATCCTCCCCGGACACCCTCTTTTGCCCCTCATGGGCTTGGGCAGCATAATTATAAGCCCTTTCGACAATATCTGTGTTACTGGACGGATTATACTTTTTAATTATATTCAACAAATCCTCTAACATAAAAACACCAACTTTTAAACATTAAATTAGCTGCATTTTTAAATACTACTAAAAAAGCTGGTTGCGCCAGCTTTCACATATTTACATTTATTGTAGTATAAATTCCCTGAATTATCAATGCAGCATTCATCCTTAACGCTTATTCCTTCCTTCGGGAAATTCTCTATGCTTCTTATATACCTTTCCAAATCCATGAGTAATGCTCCCATATATTAATTTATGAGCTTTATATCTTTTATGTTCAGCTGCACACTTTCTGTTCCGTTCCATATGTTATTCTCAATACTACATATTATATCAATTTTTTTTCCTATTTGTAATGTTTTTTGCATATTTCCCAAGTTAAAAGCAATACACCTTATTTCTTTTTCACCGTCAAATACCTTTAGAGAAAGATGATTATTATTATTCCCTACCATCTTGGAAGAGGTGACTGTGAGCCCCCTATACACAAAAACAGGAATAGGGTTTCCTGTGCCGAAGGGTTCCATAAGCTTCAACTTCTTAACAATATCAAGATTTACATCCTTTGGGTCCAGTTTAAAATCTACAAGGACTTCAGGCATGAGCCTGTCCTTCCCTAAGGCATTTTCCACTTCACTATTCATCTTCTCCCTGAGCTCATCTACCCTTTCAGTCCTGATAGTGAAGCCTGCAGCCATTTCATGCCCTCCATACCTTTCAAAAAGATATTCGTGTTTTGTCATTGCGCTAAAAATATTGAAGCCGGGTATGCTTCTTGCAGACCCTTTGCTGAACTCGCCTACACAAGCCATGATAAAGTAAGGAAGATAAAACTTTTCTACCAGTCTCGATGCCACAATACCAATAACACCTACATGCCAGTTTTCGCTGCACAGAACCAGTACCTTATCTCTATCAATATCCACCGTCTCACCAATCATGGCTTCTGCACCGTTTAATATTTCATTTTCAATTGCCTGACGCTTCTTATTGTCAGAATCCAGCTTGGCGGCTATTTCCATAGCTCTGCCGGCATCATCGGTGAGCAATAACTCAACACACTCACCGGCATCATCGATTCTGCCTGCTGCATTTATCCTGGGAGCAAGCATAAAGGCCACATTATATGTATTCAGCTCTCTGTCCCTTAATCCGCATACCCTAAGCAGCGCTTTTATTCCATGGTTATTTGTATTTTGAATCTTAACAAGTCCATTCTTCACTATGGTCCTGTTTTCACCCAGCAGTGGCACCACGTCAGCTATTGTTCCGATTGATACAATGTCTAAAAGTTTTTCTGAGTAAGCTGAATTGCCTGCTCTGGAAAACAATGCGCTTATAAGCTTAAATGCTACTCCGACTCCGGCCAAATCCTTAAACGGATAGCAGCAGCCGGGCTGATGGGGATTAATGATGCTTAATGCGTCAGGCAGCTCTTTCTCACATTCATGATGATCCGTAATAATAACTTCTATTCCCAGTCCCCGCGCATACTCAACTTCCTCATAGGATTTTATTCCGCAGTCCACAGTGATAATAAGGTCTGCTCCAATCTCCCTTATTTTGTCTATGGAGCAGAGGTTCAGTCCGTAACCCTCCTCTAATCTGTTCGGAATATAGTACACCGTATCGGCTCCCAAATCCCTCAATGCCTTGATCATTATAGCGACAGAAGTAATCCCGTCCACATCATAGTCACCGTAAACGCATATTTTCTCTTTACTCCGTACTGCTCTAAATATCCTGTCCACTGTTTGCTCCATTCCCTTTAAAAGATATGGATCATGAAGAGTACTCAAATCGGTATTAAAAAACTCTCTCGCCTTTTGAACAGTATCGATGCCTCTGTTTATCATTGCTCTGACAACTATTTCCGGCAATTGGAACTCATTCAGTATCAGGCCAAGGTTATCCATGTTTTTGTTATAGGCTGTCCATCTTTTGTTCAATATTAATCACATACCCATCTATATGTTTCTTTACAAACACTTTACGCAGTCAATGTTTTACTTGCCAATATTATCGATATCATCCAAAGTCAGTTGTTTTTCCAATACAGCCGGCTCCTTAATCTGGTTTTTTTCCGACTCTATCTTCTTAATCTCATCTTTCAGTCTTTTGTTTTCTCCTGAAAGTTCCTTTAACTTGAACTTGTATTTTATTCTTCTTATTACGTCGAAAGGCAGCATTATAAGTACTCCGACAAGTGCGGAGCAAAGAATTACAACCGCTTGTGACATGCTAATCTTATACCAAAGAAAATTTATAACAACTACTCCTGCGTTCTGCACTGCAAATAATGCAATAAAAACAGCAAAAACCAATGAAATTACAATGGTAAACTGCATATGAAACCCTCCCGATACTTAGCTTTCAGCCGAACCATGCGGTTAATTCTATATAAGGCAACAAAGCCTTCACGCATATGAAATCCTTGATGCTTTACATTTAATATATAGCTTTTCTTCCTGTACTTCAACTATTTTCTTAAGGCCAATGGAAAAAAGGTTCCTGCGCCATAGGAAGACACGGGGACGTTTCAAGGACACGGGGACGTTTCGCGTGTCTCGCTTTCAGTGAGACAGGGGAAACGTCCCCGTGTCCTTCAAATACTAAAAGGGATATCGCCAACTGCCTGTCATGCAGCCTTGTGATACCCCTTTAATAACCTGTATCAGCGGGCTCCGCTTACTTTGAACCTTCGCCTTAACACTACCCATAAGGGACTTGCTATTAATACTGAAGAATAACATCCGCTTATTATCCCGACAATCATTGGAAATGCAATATCTTTTATAGCAGGAACACCCAGGAAATATAAAGCGAATATTGTAATTAAAGTAGTCAGGGATGTATTGATAGAACGGTTAAGAGTCTGAGTGACCGACACATTGACTAAGTTATCATAATCTATCTTCCTGCCGCGCTCACTCTTAATATTTTCTCTGATTTTATCAAAAATTACTATGGTAGCATTAATTGAGTAACCAATTATTGTCAGCAATGCAGCAATAAATGTTCCGTTTACCGGTATCTGTAAGATTGCATATGCTGCGACCATTATTGCAACATCATGTATTAATGCTGCTATGGAAGCCAGGCCAAATCTCCACTCGAATCTGAAGGATACATAAACCATTATCCCTACAAAAGCAAGCAGTAATGCAATAAGCGACTGCTTAGCCAATTCTTTTCCTACGGTAGGCCCTATCGTTTCAAAGGAAATGTTATTTGATTCCAATGAATACTTCTCTGTAAAAGCTTTCACTATCTCTGCTCTTTTCTCATTATCAAAGCTTATCTTAGTTCTTACAATGACCTGATCCCTGTTTTGCCCTGCATAAGTTATCGTTGCGTTAGGATCGTATTTATCCATAATATCTCTTATTTCAGATACCTCAAAGGCCTTTCCTATTGTAGCATGAATAGAACTGCCCCCTACGAAATCCATACCCAGATTCAAGCCGCCGTTAATTATCAAAAATATCAATCCTACAGCCAGTAGGGTAAGTGATATTCCAAACCATAATTTTCTAGCTCCCATAAAGTTAATGGTTTTCATATTATTTCACTCCCCTTTCGCCAAAATATTTCATGCACTTTAGCATGCCGCTTTGGGTCAGTAGCTTCATCAAAATCTTTGTAATAGTTATTGCGGTAAACATACTGATTGTTACACCAACAATGAGTGTAACTGCAAAGCCTCGTATGGGTCCTGAACCAAAGTAGAACAGTATAACACATGCAATTATTGTTGTAAAGTTAGCATCAAATATCGTAAGAAACGCTCTTCTGAAACCGCTTTCTATTGCTGCCCTGAAAGTTTTCCCCAAATGAAGTTCGTCCTTTATCCTTTCATATATTATTACATTTGCATCAACCGCCATGCCTACCGAAAGAACCAGACCTGCTATGCCAGGTAATGTAAGGGTTGCCTTCAATGCCGCCAATACAAATAATGTAAGAGTCAGATAGAGCACCAAAGTTATATCTGCAATCAAGCCCGGCAGCCTATAGTAAAATATCATAAATATAAAAACCAAAACTATGCCTATTTTACCCGCATTAACACTCTGTTCAAAAGAATTTGCCCCCAGCTGAGGCCCTACAGCCGTTACCGAAAGGGTATCCAGAGATACCGGGAGTGCCCCTGCCCTTATAAGTGTAGCAAGATCCCCTGCTTCTTCCATTGAAGCTGAACCTGTGATTATCCCTTTTCCGTCGGGTATTATACTTTGCACGGTAGGCATTGATATAGGGTTGTCATCAAGATAAATACCAATAATCTTGCCTATATTTCTTTCAGTAGCCTCAGCAAATCTCTTTGCTCCATCGGCTGACAGCTCAAAGGCAACAACCGGGGCCTGGCCTAATCCGTCATTGCTTTGCCCGAACTCTGCCTGTGCCTTCTTTACATCATTTCCTGTAATTATTACAGTTCCAGTTTCTTCTTCAATGAATTCCAACTGTGCAGTCTGCCCAATCAAATCCAATGCTCTTTCCGGATCCTGTATCTCAGGAAGCTGTACCTCTATCCTGTCCGCTCCGATTCTTGTAATAACGGGTTCTGTTACACCGAGAGTATCTATACGTTCTCTTATGGTTGCAACTGCTCTTCCCATCTTCTCATCGTTTACCGGATCCTCAGGATTGTCTTTTGCCTCCAGCAGTACCGTCACTCCGCCCCTTAAATCAAGACCCAGCTTGATAAGGTCTTTGGCAGGTACTATTTCATATTTCCCTATATTAAGGCCGAAAAAGGCAATATATGCAAAAAATGAAATTAACAAAACTATTGCAAGAAACAGTGCCAGGCTTTTTGATTTCATTTGCTTTCTCCCCCTTATTTGATTTCACAATGGTTATTATATAACTTTTACATTTTCTAGTCAATTAAGAGAAGAATCCCATTGTGAATATCAGGCTTGTATATGTATTATTTACTTCTTTTCTTATTTTATCCAATTAATAATCTGATCATGAAAGCTCTATATATTCTTTAAGCAATATCATATAGCCTTCTGCAGAATGACGGATTCCTTCAATTTCTTCAGGTGTCAGCTCCCTTACAACCTTTGCCGGGCTCCCCATAACCAGTACCCCTGACGGAATTGTCTTGCCCGGAGTAATTAATGAATTTGCACCAACTATTACATTGTCTTTGATAACTGCACCGTCAAGTATGGTGGATCCCATTCCAATAAGACAATTGTCTCCTATGGTGCATCCATGTATAATTGCATTATGTCCTATGGTAACACCTTCACCTATAGTGGTACTATAATCTTTTGCACAGTGGACAACACAACCGTCCTGAATATTAGTACCTCTTCCTACATAAATTTCGTTAACATCCCCTCTAATGATAGTATTATACCAAATACTGCAGTTTTCACCTATGAAGCACTTACCGATAATTGTACTGTTTTCTGCCACAAATGTACTTTTTTCTATACTTGGCTTGTAATGCTTGTACGATTTTATCATATGTCCTCCATATTACATGTTATAAGCAGTAACATAGTGAGCTGCACCAAAACACCCGCTATATTACTGCCTATGTACCACACATATCATATTAATAAATAATATTTTTTTGTGAAGCCTCCGGTCTTACCCTGCTGTTTTGAATATTTTCACAAATCTGATTTGCTACTGTACAGGAAGTCTTGCATGCTGACTGGCATGAGTTCTGACATTCCCCACAGCCGCCCTTTTCTGCGCTTTCACATAATAATCTGCTGTTTATTGTCTTTATATGCTTCATTTTGTTTCCTCCTCCATGTTTTGTCACTTATATGATTATAGCATATAATATGTTCCATGCCAAACATTTTGAATAGCGCTCAGTTAAGATTTACTCCTATTATTCCTCCTATTAGTCCCACAGTACTTCCCATAAGAATCTTTGCTGCAAAATATTTGTCAAAACTCAAGCTTTGACCGAAGCCCATGCCCAAGGGTACCAGCAGCAGTATAAATACCAGTCCCAGTATTATACCGAAAAGCCAGCCCTTGTTTAAAATTTGCTTTCCGCCGTAAATGCTTGAAATTGCTATGCTTGCAATCATTATTATTTGTATTGTCATGTTCATTGATGAATCACTCATACTTGTAAATGACAGCACCAGCGCATACAGCATTATAAGTATTAAAGACACACCAAAGCAGATTCCAAGTGACCTTAAAAATATCCCATATATATTAATCCCTTTTTCTTCTGCAGTCGACATCTTTGTGAAGCTCTTTAACTTTCTCATAAAAAATAACCCCCTATAGTATTTTTACAAGGTTTGTTTTCTATAAATCTATTCGCTACAGGGGATATTTATTCTTATAACAATATATTCAGGTAAATAAAAAGTAACTTGAATCCAAGTTACTTTTCCTCATTGTTCTCTATTATTTTTCCAACTGCCCATCTTGCAATCTTTAGTTTAACCTTATCAGCCCCTACCTCTATGGTAAGTACATCTTCCTTAGCATTAATAACCTTTCCGAAAAATCCGCCAATAGTAACAATTTCTGTGCCCTCCTTAACACTGTTTCTCATTTCCTGAGTTGCTTTCTCCTTTTTCTTCTGAGGTCTTATAAGAAAAAAGTAAAAAGCAGCGATAACAACCGCATATGGTAATATCCATCCATACTGCTGCATTCTTTATATTCCTCCTTTCATATCTCTTTCGTTCCACCAGGCATAATAAATGCGGAGAACTCTATAACTCCCATTATGAATGCATGTTCAAACACCGGTGGTTGATATTATTCTATGGATAATACTATTCAATATACAAGTCAAAAATCCTTCCCGTTATACACCTTTATCCAGTATTATTTTGTATTGCACATTACTTTTCATATCCGTATCTTTCAAAAAAGTCGTTCCTGAGCTCAATAAGACTATCCTCTGTTATAGCTTCTCTTATCTCAGACATAAGGTTCTGCA
>JAAYQK010000353.1 GCA_012519325.1 Gracilibacteraceae bacterium
GTATAATGAAAAAGCCGGTTGAATAACCGGATAAACAAAATGTGCGCCATTAGCTCAGCTGGTAGAGCAATTGACTCTTAATCAATGGGTCTGGGGTTCGAGTCCCTAATGGCGCACCATATAATTTTTTGATTATTAAACCTTGAGAAATCAAGGTTTTTTTGTTTTTTGTATAAATATTAAAAAACCATTGACTAATAGAAGAAGCTGAGATATATTAATATATAATGAAATTTTTAAAGTATAAATTAATTAAGCAAATATTAAAAAATTTGAATATATATTAAATTTATAGAGAATATAAGGTGAGTGAAAGGAGGGACCCATATGGAATACAAGCTGAGAGAAAGCATATTGAATTTTTGCAAAAGCAGTTATGCAGCAAAAAACAATGTGCCCCAGGATCTTTCAAATTTCACGGACTGTTCTTCAGGAATCAATCCCTTCGGCTTTTCAGATGAAGTAAGGAAAGCTATTCAAGCTATTCCCCCGAAATCAATTAATCTTTATCCGGAGTCGTGTATTGGACTAAAAGGAGCAATTGCCGAGTATTGGAGGGATAAAATCAGTTTAAAATACGGGAATATAGCTTTCGGCAGCGGTTCAATAGATATTATTTATAAAATAAACAAGTTGTTTCTGGATGCCAATTCCAGAGTGCTGGGTTATTCTCCGCAATTCGTTGATTATATCGATGATGTTAAAAGCTATGGTGGAATATACGATTATTACCTGATGACTATGGAAAACAAGTATAAGTTTAATCTTCAGTTGTTTCTGGAGAAAATGAATAAAAATTACAAGCTTATTTATATTGACAATCCCAATAATCCGACAGGCCAGGTTATTCCAATATCTGCCATTGAAACCATAGCAGAAAAAGCACAGAAATTCGGAATATGCGTAGTGGTTGATGAAGCTTATGGTGATTTTATGGATAATGCCAATTCAGCAGTAACTCTAATAAATGATTATGACAATGTTGCGGTTATCAGAACTTTTTCAAAAGGCCTGGGGCTGGCCGGTATCAGGGGAGGTTATCTTATTGCCACCGAAAAGCTGATGAAGTATTACAACAAGATATCCAATCCTTATTCCATAAGTGGGTTTGCCGGGCATTTAGCAGCTGCTGCGTTAAAGGATATTCAGTTTATAAATTATAGCATGAAAAAGGTAAATAGAATTAAAACGCAATTAATTGACAGCTTACATAAAGTCATAGTTTTAGAAACAGATTTAAATGTTCCTATAATGACCATTAAACATCCTGATTCTGAAATAAATTTGGAGGAATTATTGAGGGAAAACAATGTGCTGTCAATTTCGGGAGAAGGGTTTATAGGTCTTGATAAAAGTTTTGTAAGGTTAAGAATAAACTCAGATATTGAACCTGTAATTAGTGCTTTCGACAAAATTGAAAAATCAATATAAAAAATATTCACATTTGCTGTAAAGGGGGAATTGACATGGACTTAAAACACAGGAAGAGTAAGGAGTTAATAGAAAGAGACGGCAAGGTCTACCCCAAACTTGGAAGGATAGCCTACTTTCCTATTTCAGTCAAGAGGAGCTATGGTGCTATCATAGAGGATCTTGACGGAAATAAATATATCGATATGCTATCCAGTGCTTCTTCATTAAACACAGGCCACTGCCATCCACGGATTGTAGAGGCAATGAAAAAACAGCTGGATAATTATATAAGTTATACTCCGGTTTACTCATATTCAGAGCCCTTGATAGAGCTGGGCGAAGAGCTCTGTGGAATAACTCCCGGAGACTTTGAAAAAAAGGTAATTTATGGTTTGACAGGTTCCGATGCAAACGACGGGATGATAAAGTTAGCCAGAGCTTATACCGGAAGAAAAAAGATTATATCTTTTATCGGTGCATATCACGGTTCAACTTACGGAGCATTATCATTAACCGCCCTCAGCCTGAATATGAGGAGAAAAATAGGCCCGTTTCTACCTGAAATTGAGCATATAAGATATCCGAACTGCTATCGCTGCGCTTTTAAATGCGATAAAAGCACCTGCAGTCTTGAATGCCTGGAGGATTTCAAAACAGCTTTGTCCACTTACATACCGGCAGAAGAGGTCGCCGCAATTGTCATGGAACCTATAGCGGGAGATGCCGGGCTTATAGTACCTCCTGCAAAATACATGAAAGCCATCTACAAACTATGTAAGGAAAATGGGATATTGTTTGTCAGTGAGGAAGTACAGCAGGGAATGGGGAGGACAGGTAAATGGTTTGGAATTGAGCACTTTAATATCATACCGGATATTGTCATAATCGGGAAGTCTTTAGCTTCCGGAGCCCCTTTAAGTGCAATAGCTGCCAGAAGTGAAATAATGGATGCCCTTCAACCGCCGGCTCATCTTTTTACAATGAGCGGGAATGCGCTGTCCTGCACAGCAGCTATAGAGACCATTAATATAATTCGCGATGAAGATCTGCTTAATAAAGCTGATAAGCTGGGCCGGATTGCCAGAAACAGATTTGAGGAAATGAAGAATAAATTTGAAATAATAGGTGAAATAAGAGGTTTAGGGTTGTCAATAGGCGTGGATCTGGTAACAGACAGGATTACTAAGGAAGGTAACAGGGATGCAGCTGCAAAGATTTGTTACAGGTGCTGGGAAAAAGGAATTATCATGATTTTCCTTGCAGATGGAGTATTGAGAGTTCAGCCTCCTTTGGTTATTTCAGAAGCAGAGCTTAACAGAGCCTTGGACATAATAGAGGAATCAATAAAAGAATACTTGGACGGTATAATACCCGACGAAGTACTGAAAGTAGCCATAGGATGGTAACAAATAAAAACGGGAGGGATCAGAATAAGCAATGCAAGCACCCAATAAAAGAGGGAGGAGCCAGGTGATTAGCCCTGGGAGAAAAAAGGAGGAAAACAGAAATGAGTTTTATTCAATCACAAATATTTAAAAAATACTTTGTGCCGGGAATAATTTTTCAGTCGGTAGTTATAGCCGGAGGATACGGCACAGGAAGAGAATTGGTGGAATTTTTCCTGAATTTCGGAGCTACAGGCGGTTTTATAGCAATGATTACCATATCTTGCGTGGTATGGGCTGCAGTATGTGCAGCTACCTTTGAGTTTGCACGAATGTTTGAAGCCTATGATTACAGGACTTTTTTTTCAAAGCTGCTGGGCAAGGCATGGTGGCTTTATGAAGCATGCTATTTTGTTCTGTTGTTAATAGTGCTGGCCGTTATTGCATCTTCTGCCGGAACAATATTGAATGAACTATTCGGATTTCATTATTATGTCGGAGTTGTGGGAATGATGATAGGTGTTGGTGCACTGGTAATCATGGGCACTGAAGCTATAGAAAGGTTCCTGTCTTATTGGTCCTTTATACTTTATGCGGTATATATTATATTTTTAGTTATCACTTTTACAAAGTACGGCAGCAGTATTACAGCTGCACTTTCCCAGGGAACTATGGAAAGCGGCTGGATATCAGGAGGTTTTAAATACGCATTCTATAATCTGGGGATTATACCTGCAGTATTGTTTTCTGTTCGCCATATTGAAACCCGCAAAGAGGCAATTGGTGCCGGCATATTGGCCGGAGTAATCGGAATAATACCCGGAATACTGCTTTTCGTTGCAATGGCTGGTTTTTACCCCGATATTCTGACTATAGCCGTTCCAACAAATCATATACTGAATGCTTTGAATATGCCTTTCCTTCAAATAGCCTTCCAAATAACTTTGTTTGGAACTCTGATTGAGACAGGAACAGGATTCATATATGCGGTAACCGGCAGAATAGATTCGGTATTTGAAGAACAGAAAAAGGCTGTACCTGTATGGATTAAACCAGTCTTAACCGCAGCGCTGCTTATTGCCGGAGTTTTTATAGCTCAATTCGGACTTGTAGGTTTAATTGCCAAGGGCTATGGGACTATAACCTGGGGATTCTTTATATTCTACGTTATTCCCGTACTTACTATAGGAATTTGGAAAGTTAGGAATCATAACATTACACAGCTTGGCAGCATATAGCGGAGGAATCGCAAAACCCCTTGATTCTTAAGTGTTAAAGGATCAAGGGGTTTGTATGATATTTTGGCATCCGTAGTTTTGCCGGAATACGGCATTAGGGTAATATTTTAAC
>JAAYQK010000034.1 GCA_012519325.1 Gracilibacteraceae bacterium
ATATATGTGCTGTAAGAATCCTTATAATGTCCTATGTGTGTTTTACTTGCCATATAAAAATCGCCAATTGATTTCAACTTATCACACTTGAAGCCTTCGGGCTTGATTATTGGCAGACACAGCTCCAAATCTCCCTCATGGTTTGTAAACTGAGAATCATATCCATCGTAGAATATACCGATTAAAGGCCCTGACTGAAAAAGATGATAAGAATCCAGGATTTGCTGCAGTTCCAAGGCACGCTGCAGAAACAATGTATCAGCATTGATTATGCTTCTGTATCTGGTATACAACACCCAAGTGACGGGAAAAGGATTAACTTCTACGGGTATTGGCATCTCCACGGATTTTCTGTTTTTTCCGAAAAATGTTCTGCAGTTTAATAACTGATTATGTACATACCGCATAGAAATCAGCTGTTGATTAAGACTTTCAATTTCTTCCTTCACCATCGCTATCTTGTTTTTCAGTTTTTCTTCCAGAATTGTAGTGCCTTCCTGATTTATTATTGTCGAAATATCATGAAGAGACAACCCAAGTTTTCTTAAGGTTTTGATTAACAGTATCTGCGCCAATTGCTTCTCCGAGTAGTAACGATAGTTATTGTTCATATTGCGTTTTTCCGGTTTCAGTATACACTGTTCATCGTAAAAGCGCAGAGTTTTCACTGAAATGCCTGTGATAGAAGCTGTTTCGCCAATTGTATACAGATTCATATTACCACCCTTTTCTGGTGCTGCTATATATTATATCAATTTGCAGCAATAATGTCAAAAGAAGGCGGCAGTAAGGCAGTGTCAATTTGTTCTCGGTTTTTAAAAAGCAGACTTTCTCTTTATGGTTAAACTGAACTCGTGTCCTAATAGGCACACATGTTGGTTTGAATATGCTGGGGTTTTTTAGATTTCTAAATTTACGCAAAGAAAAATGCGCTTATCGTACCGCTTGCCATTTTGTCAAGGCTTAATTGAACGGTGCTCCGCACACGGCCTTGACAAGAAGCCCGGCTCCGCTGGTCGCGGTCTGTGTACCATGCTTTTTCTTTTCTTTTTTTCCTTTTTTTCTTCTCTTTTTCCGTGGTTATTCCGGTTCGCTTTTCTGCTGTTTAAATAATATATCCACTGTTTTTTATGCCTTTTAGCGTCCTTGATAAAGAATCCACCTTACCGATGTTTAATACTGTAATGTTATGCAGCATTTCTTTAGAAGTATTTCTATACAATTTTGATACTTTATCCAGTATCTTCTTTGTTAATTTGTAAGTCCCTTCTGCTTTTCTTATGTGCTTTGTTTCTACATGTCCTCCGCTGCAGCAATAAGCCCTTAGCTCTGCCATTGCCTTTAGACCCTCTCGGCTCCATCCTGACGGTCTGCTGCTCAATCTGCTGGATAATACATGACTTACATGTCCTTCTGTATTGCTGCCTCTTGAGGCTCCATACTGATATGCTTCTATACCGTCCCAATTTGTTGTAATGTAGTTCCTGAATTTATCTACTTTTTCCTTCACCTTATCGCTTTCCGCATTCTTGCGAAGTTCTCTGCATAATTCTTTTAGTGATTTCTCGTCTGCTTCCATCACTGCATCTCTTAACTTAGCACAAACAAGTTCATCTCCACCGGATACTTCCTTTAACGCTTTATTCAAATGATATCTGTCCAGCACAAATTGTACTTTTGGCAAGTAGTATTTACCTTTCTTAATCCAGGATGCTCCATCTCCATGAAGATATATTCTTTCTATTTCTTCTTCGTTATAGGCTGAGTAAATCCATTCTGCGGCTTCCTGCCATATATCATCTGCACTTTTTCCGTGACTGCTGATATGATGAATGTTGATGCATTTTCCTCTCTTGCCTATATGTTCAACTCCCTCATAAATACTAATTAACGGAACTATTGTATCTGTTCCGTCCTGCAGTGAAACATGATCCTCATCTGCTTCCACATGCAGATACTTTATATTGCGCTTCTCTTCAGGAGCTTCTGCTTTAAGATCTTCCGTCCGCTTTATCGTCTGCTATTGCTTGGTCAAGGCCTTCAAAATATGTTTTTATTATTTGTCTTAGATAGCAATCAGTCTTTTCCTTCAAATCTACTTCGACTTCATCGAGCGTTCTTATTGTTCTTGAATCAAAGAAATCTAAAATTTCACTAATGTATTCCTCACAAATTTGCTGTATAATATTATTCACAAGAGACTCTCCTTGGTATTTTGTTTTGGTTTTGCAACTAATATTTTACCAAAAAGAGCGGTCTCTTGCTATTTTTTGTCCTATAACAATTTTACACTAAGTTATTGGTTTGATATGGTAGTTCGGGTCGGATGCAAAACCTGTCCAAGCGTTTTAACGAGACGGTAGATATACTCACTGCCTGTCATGGCAGGTGACATCTACAGCCTCGTTATATTATAAACCTTTTGCTTGATTATTATTTATACATGATTTAAAAATTTACATATCTTAATTTATTGAATGACATAAAGCTGATCAGCGTCTCTAGACTCTAGTACTGATGAATGCTACTCCGGTTCCTCTTCGCTGCTTATTTTTGCTATCGATACTACACTTTCGTTTTCAGGTACCTTCATCAATTTGACACCCTGTGTGCTTCTTCCCATTACAGATATTTCGCTGACACTCATTCTAATAATGACACCCGATAAGTTAATCAACATTATTTCGTCATTATCCTTCACAATCTTCATGCCCACGACATTTCCTGTTTTCTTGGTTATTCTTGATGTTAATATTCCTTTTCCGCTCCTTGACTGGACTCTGTACTCAGATATCGGAGTACGTTTGCCGTAACCTTTTTCACTAATTACAAGAAGATCGGCACCTTCTTCTACAATATCCATCCCTATTACAACGTCACCAGGATTCAAGGTTATTCCTTTTACTCCTCTGGCATTTCTTCCCATTGGCCTTACATCACTCTCTGGAAATCTTATTGATAGTCCGTTTTTTGTAGCAGCTATTAGTTCAGTTGTGCCGCGGGTAAGCTTAACTCCAATCAACTCATCGTTATCAATAAGGTTTATAGCTGTAATTCCCGTACTCCTTGAAGTATTATATTCTTTCAGTTCAGTCTTTTTTATAGTACCGTTTTTCGTCATAAAGATAAGGTATTTGCCGTCATTGAAATCCTTGATATGAATAACTGCATTTACTTTTTCGTTTGCATCCAGCTGCAGAAGATTGACCAAGGCTGTTCCTTTGGCTTGTCTGCTTGCTTCAGGAATCTCATAGGTTTTAAGCTTATACATCTTACCTTTGTTCGTGAAGAATAAAATGTAATTATGCGTAGAGGTTATAAACAGATTTTCCACAAAATCATCTTCTCTTGTCTGAATTCCTGTTATTCCTCTGCCACCCCTTCTTTGACTCTTGTAAGTATCTGCGGGGAGTCTTTTTATATAGCCAAAATGAGTAATTGTGACAGCTACTTCATGTTCTTCTATGAAATCCTCTTCATCAAATTCTTCTAATGAAGCTGCGTTAATTTTTGTTCTTCTTTTGTCATTGTATTTCTTCTTTATCTCCAGAAGTTCATCTTTTATAACCATTAAAAGCTTTTGTTCATTGGTAAGAAGAGTTCGGTAATATTCAATATTTTTTATTAATGAAAGATATTCATTTTCAATCTTTCCTTTTTCTAAGCCTGTCAAGCTTTTAAGTTTCATTTCGGCTATTGCTTCTGCCTGCAATTCCGAAAGGCCGAATCTTCTCATCATTTTTCCTTTGGCATCGGCAACATTCTTTGAGTTTTTAAGTATGTTGATAATCTCATCAATATTGTCAAGGGCAGTTTTTAAGCCTTCTAATATATGTGCCCGAGCTTCGGCTTTCTTGAGATCATATTGAGTTCTTCTTGTTATAACATCTTTCTGATGATCTATATAATGAGTGATAATGCTCTTAAGGTTCAGAACCTTTGGTTGTCCGTTAACAAGGGCTATCATGATTATACTGAAAGTATCCTGCATTTTAGTATGCTTATAAAGCTGATTCAGTACTATATTGGCATTTGCATCTCTCTTAAGTTCTATTACAATACTCATACCGTTTCTGTCGGATTCATCCCTTAAGTCCGAAATGCCGTCAATTTTCTTTTCCTTCACAAGATCTGCAATTTTCTCTATCAATGCGGATTTATTAACTTGATATGGTATCTCACTGACAATAATTCTTTGTTTGCCGCCGCTCATTTCCTCAATTTCTGCTTTGGCTCTTACTGTAACCTTTCCTCTTCCGGTAGAATAAGCCTTCTTTATGCCTTCTCTGCCCATTATTATGCCACCGGTAGGGAAATCAGGACCCTTTATATACTTAAGCATTTCATCCGTTTCTATATCCGGATTTTCAATAGTTGAGACCACACAATCAATAACCTCTCCAAGATTATGCGGTGATATTGATGTTGCCATACCGACGGCTATACCGCTGCTTCCATTAACCAATAGGTTTGGAAAACGTGCCGGAAGAGCCGTTGGTTCTTTTAGGCTTTCGTCATAGTTAGGTGTAAAGTCAATAGTTTCTTTATCTATATCTCTAAGTAATTCCACAGCTATTTTTGACATTCTGGCTTCTGTATAACGCATTGCTGCAGCACTATCGCCATCAACGGAACCGAAATTCCCGTGGCCGTCTATGAGCATATACCTGTGAGAAAAGTCTTGTGCCATTCTTACCATTGCATCATAAACGGAAGAATCACCGTGAGGGTGATACTTACCTAAAACTTCACCTACTGTCATTGCAGACTTTCTATGAGGTTTGTCTGGAGTAAACCCTAATTCGTTCATTGCATACAGAATTCTTCTGTGAACGGGCTTTAAGCCGTCTCTTACATCAGGCAATGCACGCTGAACTATAACACTCATAGAATAATCTATAAATGATTTTTTCATTTCTTCTTCAATACTTATCGGGAGTATCTTTTGATTTTCATAATCCAAATTCATTACCTCCAAAGCTTATCCAATATATATTATTCATTTTAAGTCCAACCCTGGCTCTCGTATCTCGTGTCCTACTTCTCACTTCCCACTTCCCACTTCTCAATCTATACATCAAGATTCCTTACATATTTAGCATTGTGCTCAATAAACTCTCTTCTGGGCTCAACCTTATCTCCCATTAATACTGTAAATATCTCTTCAGCTGCCACAGCATCCTCCATTGTTACCTGAAGTATGACCCTTGTTTCAGGATTCATCGTAGTATCCCACAACTGCTCGGCATTCATTTCTCCAAGACCTTTGTATCTCTGTATGCTGGAACCTTCTCTTCCTATTTCCTGAAACAGCTTTTCAAGCTCTTTATCATTATATGCATAATAATCCTTATTTTTCTTTCTTACTCTGTAAAGAGGCGGTTGAGCTATATAAACGTATCCGGCATCTATTAAAGGTCTCATATATCTATAGAAAAATGTCAGAAGCAGGGTTCTTATATGTGCACCGTCTACATCGGCATCCGTCATCATTATTATTTTTCCGTATCTCATTTTTTCAATATTGAAATCGTCGCTTATACCAGATCCAAATGCTGTTATCATAGCTCGAATCATCTCGCTGGACAATATTCTGTCAAGCCGTGCTTTTTCAACATTAAGAATTTTACCTCTCAAAGGAAGTATTGCCTGGTACCTTCTGTCTCTCCCTTGCTTTGCAGAGCCTCCAGCTGAATCTCCCTCTACTATGTATAATTCACATAGTTCAGGATCTCTCTCCGAGCAATCTGCCAGCTTGCCTGGAAGCGTAGTGCTTTCAAGCACTGTTTTTCTTCTCGTCAGCTCTCTTGCCTTTTTTGCTGCTTCTCTGGCCCTTGCAGCAGTCATTGCCTTATCAATAATGATTTTTGCATCGGACGGATTCTCTTCTAAAAAGGCCTCTAATCTCTCCATAACTATACTATCAATTATTCCCCTGACCTCAGGGTTTCCAAGCTTTGTCTTGGTCTGTCCCTCAAATTGGGGATCGGTGAGTCTGATGCTTATTACACAGGACATGCCTTCCCTTGCGTCTTCTCCTATAAGATTTGCATCATTTTCTTTGAGATATTTATATCTTCTGGCATAATCATTTATTACCTTGGTTACTGCAGACTTAAAACCGACCATGTGGCTCCCGCCTTCCAAGGTATTAATATTATTTGCAAAGCTGAAAATACTCTCATTGTAACCATCGTTATATTGAATGGCTATTTCAACATCAACATTGTCTTTTTTAGCTTCAAAGTATATGGGTTCCTTATGAAGAACCTCTTTGTTTTTATTAAGGTGTTTGACAAAAGATATGATTCCTCCTTCGTATTGGAAGGTTTTTTCCCTACCGTCTCTTTCATCTTTAAGATTTATTTTTATCCCTTTATTAAGAAATGCAAGCTCTCTGAGTCTGTGCTCCAGGATATCAAAACTGTATTCCAATTCATCAAATACTTCAGAGTCAGGTTTGAAAGACACCCTTGATCCTGTTTTATTTGTCGTACCAATAACTTTTAATTCGGTAACGGGAAAACCCCTTTCATATCGTTGGTGATATATCTTTCCATCTCTTTTTACCTCAATCTCAAGCCATTCAGATAAAGCATTTACTACGGATACCCCAACTCCGTGTAAACCTCCGGAAACCTTATATCCCCCTCCTCCAAACTTGCTTCCCGCATGAAGAACTGTAAGAGCTACTTCTACCGCAGGTTTCTTAAGCTTTGGATGCATTCCCACCGGAAAACCTCTTCCGTCATCTTCATTGCTAATTGAATTGTCAGGATGTATGGTTACATTTATGTTTTTGCATGCTCCTACCAGAGCTTCATCTATACTGTTATCCACTACTTCCCAAACAAGATGATGAAGCCCCCTGGATCCGGTGCTGCCTATATACATTCCTGGCCTTTTTCTAACGGCCTCCAATCCTTCAAGTACTTGAATCTGTTCCGCTTCATATGTGTTTTCAAATCTTTTATCCGTCACTTCTATTCCCCCTCTATTTCAACGATATGTCATCTATGAATCCTGCTCTTTTATATAAGGTTACAGAAGAAATGGGAGACAAATATATTATTGTCTTTTTATTCTTTTCCGTCAGTATAAAGGATTTCTCTTCATCCTCAGATATTTTTCTTATAAATCCCTCATCCTCTGCAGTCTTTAAAAACTCCTTTGTATCACCGGATGTACTGCTGGATTCTATATCCATTATTGAAATTATATCCTTCAGAGATATTACAACATCCCCTCCAAGATGAATAAACATCAACTTGTCCTCCCTTGCATCCTTATAAGCTTACTTTATTCATACCTTATTATTATAACTCTTTGTTAAAAAAACTAAAAGACTATTCTTTTTCTATTATTCCCTCTTCAACTTTAAATACCTTGACCTCTTCATTTATCAACCTTTCAAAATACTCTACATTAGTACAAGTAATGATTGTCTGCATATCTTTAATGAATTCAATCAAATATTTCTGTCTCTCTTTATCAAGCTCTGAAAAGACGTCATCCAGCAGAAGTACAGGCAATTCTCCCGTTTCTTCTTTCATATATTTGAGTTCGGATATTTTTAGGGAGAGAAGGGTTGTTCTCTGCTGACCCTGGGATGAATATGTCTTAACTTCAGCTCCATTAATAAAGAATAATATATCATCCCTGTGAGGCCCCTTATGTGTAATACCTCTTTTTAAATCAATTTTTATATAATTCTCCAGCACTTTGATAAAACTCTCTCTTATTTCTTTTTCTGAATTGTTATGATATTTAATTGAGGAATTATATTTAATGTCCAGTTTTTCTTTTTCATTGGATATTCTTTTATGTGTATCAGCTGCCATGCAGCATATCTTACATATAAATTCCTGTCTTGCCCTTATTATTTTGGCACCAAAATCAGCCAACTGCTCGTTCCATATATCTATGGTTTTAAGAATGCCTGTATTTATACCTGCTTCATTAAGAAGATTATTTCTTTGTTCAAGAGTTCTTAAATACTGAACAAGATTGTAATAATATCCGGGCTTTACCTGTGACAGTATTATGTCAATAAATCTTCTTCTTTCAACAGGCCCTTCTTTTATTATTTTCATATGATCGGGAGAAAATATAACAGCATTAAGATTTCCTATTAAATCTCCTATTTTAGAAATTCTTACTCCATTTTTTCTTATTTGCTTCTTAAGTCTTTTGCTTAAATATATCTCTATTCTCTCTTCTTCTTCTTTTTTATAATCTATTGTTATTTTAGCGTCTTCACTATTCCATCTTATTAACTCCATATCTTTTTGAGTTCTGTGAGATTTACCGGTAGACGCCATATAAACTGATTCTATAATATTGGTCTTTCCCTGTGCATTCCGACCGTAAAATACGTTAACCCCTTCGCCCAGTTCGATATCAGTTTCTTTATAATTTCTGAAATTCTTTAAATCTATCCTTTTTATATACAATATAAGCACCTCTACAATTTTTAAATAAGTCTGATTTTTTCATCAAAAACCTCTATTATATCTCCCCTGCGAAGCTTTTTTCCCCTTGCTCTCTCTATATTTCCATTAACTTTTACCATTCCGCCTGTTATAATATTCTTTGCTTCTCCTCCCGTATCTGCAATGCTTTCAAATTTTAAAAACTGATCAAGCTTTATGAAATCCGTATTTATCTTTACTTCTCTCATAATATCACTCTCTTTTCTTTAATTAAAAGGCTGCTGCAGAGTACCTTCTTGCAACAGCCCTTTTTTAGTTGTTCTTTTTAAACCTTGCAGGAAGAACAAGATACAAATAGTCTTCGTTATTTATGGGTCTTATTATACTGGGACTTACGTTTGTGGTAAATTCTACTGTTATTTCTTCACCTTCCAATACTTTAAGCACATCTATAAAATACTTTGCATTAAAGGCAATTTCAATATCATTTCCCTCTTTTTGTATTTTTAGCTCCTCGTGTACATCACCATATTGTGAATTTGACATTATTGCCATAATATCATCGTTTATTTCAAACTTTATCATGTTGTTGCTGGAGTCTCTTGCAAATAATGCAGCCCTGTCGCAAGCTTCCATAAACAGGTTTGAAGAAACCTTAATTTTAATTTTATATTCTGCAGGTATTATCTGTTTATAATTTATAAACTCTCCCTCTAATAGTCTAGAAACTACTATTGTATTATCAATATGAACCTGAATGTGGTTTTTTGAAAAATAAATGTTTACGTTTTCTTCATTATCGTTAATTATTTTTCCAATTTCAGACAGGGTCTTTCCCGGAATAACAGCTTTAATATTGCTATCATTTATTATTGAGTTTTTCTTCACAGCCATTCTGAAACCATCAAGGGCCACCATAGTTAGTTCATCACCGGATACATCAAAAAGTACTCCTGTAAGTATTGGCCTGACTTCATCAACAGATACGGCAAATATTGTTTTTCTTATCATATCTTTAAGTATATTTTGTTTAAGTATAATTCCTTTCTCCTTCTTCACCGACGGAAGTTCAGGATATTCATTGTAAGGAAGAGTTACAACTTTGAATTTTGATCCTTCGCTTTTTATGCACACTAGATTTCCCTCTACCGTTTCTATTTCAATATCCGAATCAGGAAGCTTTCTTACAATATCTCCAACTATCTTTGAGGATAATACGGCTGTACCGGGTTCAATAACATCTACGTTCGATACTATTTCAATTCCTATTTCAAGATCTGTTGCAGTAAGCTTAAGCTTGCCATTTTTTGCATCAAAAAGAATTCCTTCTAAAATTGGAAGAGTAGTTTTTGAAGGAACTGCTTTTTGAACTACATTTATACTTTCCAAAAGCGAAGACTTTGTAGTTATTATTTTCATTGTGGATAACCTCCGATATTTATTTTAATATAATATAATAAATTATTTTAGTAGTAATAGTAGTAGGGGCTGTTAATAAGTGCAAAAGTATCAGGAGTCCTGCTTTAAGAATTAAGATTGATGTTAATAATATGTGAGCTATACGATAAAATTCTGTTGACAGTGATGTATAATGCAAAAAATTATCAACAGGTTATTAATAGTATATAAACAGGTTATTAACCTTCTATTTTGCTTTTCAGCTCCTCCAGAACAGATTTTAACTGGGTGTCTGTTTTTAAATCAGAGGATATTTTTTCGTATGCGTGCATTATTGTAGTATGATCTCTGTCGAATTCTTCGCCTATCCTCGGAAGAGAAAGATCCGTAAGTTCTCTGCAGAGGAACATTGCGATTTGTCTAGGTAATACTATTGACTTATTTCTTTTTTTTGCAGTAAAATCCTCAATACTAATATTATAATAATTTCCTATAATATCTTTTATAAGCGAGGGAGTAATCTTCTTTTTGTTAGAAATTGATACTATATCCTTTAAGGCCTCGTTTGCAAGTTCTTCGTTAATTTCACCGTTTGTTAGCGAAGAATATGCCACAACTCTTATTAAAGCCCCCTCAAGCTCTCGAATATTTGAGTGAATTTTTTTTGCTATCAGAAGCATGACGCTATCAGAGATTTCAAGGTTCTCGGATTTTGCCTTTTTCTTTAATATAGCTATTCGGGTTTCAAGGTCCGGAGGTTGTATATCAGCTATTAAGCCCTGTTCAAATCTTGATCGGAGCCTTTCCTCCAATGTTCTTATTTCTTTTGGAGGTCTGTCACTGGATATAATTATTTGTTTGTTAGCCTCATATAAGGAATTGAAGGTATGAAAGAACTCCTCCTGAGTGCTTTCTTTTCCGGCAATAAACTGGATATCGTCAATTAAAAGAACATCCACATTTCTATATTTGTTTCGGAACTCATTGTTTCTGTCATCTCTGATAGAATTAATAAGCTCATTTGTAAATGTTTCTGATGAAATATATACAACCTTGGTTCTTATATTTTGTTTAAGTATGTAGTGACCTATTGCATGCATAAGGTGGGTCTTGCCCAATCCGACACCTCCATAAATAAAAAGAGGATTATAAGCCCTGGCAGGTGATTCCGCTACAGCAACAGATGCTGCATGGGCAAGACGGTTACTGTTTCCGATTACAAAGGTTTCAAATGTATATTTAGGATTTAAGGAGGAATTCACCGATTCCTCAAATTGGTTTATTTCAGACCTTTCTGTCATTATTGAATCATAATTTTCTTCGCTCGGAATTATGAACCGTATTTCGTAATACTCAGAGGTGACTTGCTTCAATGCATTTTTTATTAAATTGCTGTATCTTGCCTCAAGTATGCCTTTTGTAAAGTCATCCGGAACAGAGAATGTAATAAAATTTTCTTTTATTGAAACAGGTTGTATGGCTTTGAGCCAAGTATTGAAGCTTACTTCCGTCAATTCAACCTTAATTACGTTTAAAGTTTTTTCCCAGATACCTGATAATTGAGAATACATAAAAAAGCCTCCTTAACCGACATAATTGCCAATAATTAAGTATTAAGTGGTTTAAAATTATTATAATATAATACATTAATTAAATAATGAATAAAAATGTGAATAAGTTGTTAATATAAATCTGGATAAAAAAATATATTCTGATAAATGAACGTAAAAAATATATTTATCCACATATTGTATGCTTCGCACGAAACATATTTATTGATTCGTATGCCGTGAAATTTACAACATATACAAGAATGTATTTGTATGATTATTGACAATAAAAAAGAAGTTAATACACATTAATAAACAGGTTATACACAAATTATACACAATTGTTGATAACTTTAGGAATTATGCCGGGTTATGCACATCCATATAATTATAATAGCAAAAAAGAAGGTCAAGTTCAACAATAATAAGATTATAATAAATGACTGCGAAGATATTGTAAATACTGTATCCGCACTTAACATGACAAGCTGTGTGACAGATATAAGCGCTGCAAATATTGTATTGACACAAACTATTAATGCCTTTATAATTTTAATAGTAAAGTGGTGAATTATGCTTTGCAATACAATGAAGCTCCCGATGAATGTACACATGTACAGATAAAATCGGTACGCATATTCGTCGGGACTATTAATTTGACATAAAAGTTAAACTCAGAGATTAGGGGGTGCATAGTATGTTAATGACATATCAGCCAAAGAAAAGGCAAAGAAAAAGAGTTCATGGTTTCAGAGAAAGAATGAGTACAGCAACAGGCAGAGAAGTCCTTAGAAGGAGAAGGAGAAAAGGTAGAAAAAGATTGACAGTATAAGGCCGCGAACTGTGGCCTTTTTCTGTATGAAAGGGAAGAGGCAGGATATGACAACACTGCATAAGCTTAAGAAAAATTATGAATTCAAGAAAGTTTATAACGAAGGAAAGTATTATGTAGAAAAATATGTTGTCATGTATATAGTTTTAAATAACTCTAATTTTAACAGAGTGGGTTTTTCGGTGAGCAAGAAAGTTGGAAAAAGTGTCGTAAGAAACAAAGTTAAAAGACAGATGAAGGAAGCATACAGAAAGTTTGCCGATAATACAAAACTAGGATTCGATATAGTTTTTACGGCAAGGGCAGGAAGCGGATCAGCGGATTATAAAATGATTGAAAATAATATCAAATCGGTTTTAAAAAGAGCCAAGCTTAAAAAATGCGAGGAATAGATGAGAAAAGTTTTTATTTTTATTATTAAAATATATCAAATATTGATTTCCCCATTATCCAGAGGTAAGTGCAGATTCATTCCTACTTGTTCTAACTATGCTATTGAAGCTATTGACAGGCATGGAATCATATATGGATTATATCTGTCTGCAGGAAGAGTCTTAAGATGTAATCCTTTTAATCCCGGTGGATATGATCCCGTACCGGTAAAGAAAGAAAAACCTTAGGTTTTCATGATAAACTTTATATAACGAAGCGAAAAGATATACAAAAGTGGTGACATATATTCCCTGCTTCGTTGTAATGCCAGACAGGTTTTTTGCAAAGCAAAAAATCCTCATTAAAATCTTGTTATAAGGGGGAAAAGAATTGTTAAATTTTATTGCCAAACCTTTAGGTATGTTGTTAAAGCTCATATTTGATTTTGTTGGAGACTATGGGTACTCAATAATTATTTTTACTATAATAACTAAGGTTCTCCTTCTTCCTATTAATATAAAGCAGACGGAATCCACCAAAAAAATGAATGAACTGAATCCTAAAATGAAGGAGATACAGGAAAAGTACAAGAACGACAAAGAAAAAATGAATCAAAAACTAATGGAATTTTATAGGGAGAATAATTATAATCCTGCATCAGGCTGTCTACCTGCGCTTATTCAAATGCCTATTTTATTTGCATTATTTTATGTTATACAGGATCCGGTTAAGTATGTATTCTTAGATGCAGATATATATGCAAATATTTCAAAGAATTTGTGGTGGCTTACCGACCTTGGTAAACCAGAAATGTCAGCCACAGTGTTCAGAGTTGCGGGATTCGGAGTACCGATACTGGCGATATTGTCTGCCGGAACAACATATTTTCAAATGAAGATGGTAAGCGCCCCTAGAGGGAAGGCGGAAAAGGGAAAGCCAGATACGGCAGCGCAGACACAGAACATGATGACAAATATTATGCCAATAATGTTCGGAGGGATTACGCTCAACGTTCCTTCGGGGCTTGCATTGTATTGGGTTGCAGGTACTATATTTACGATTATACAACAGTATTTTATGATGAAGCCGAAACCTCAGGATGCAAAAAAGGAGGAAAAATAGATATGATGATGGTGGAAAAAACGGCAAAAACCGTAGAAGAAGCTGTACGATCTGCTTTGGAGGAGCTAAAGACTGACAAGGAAAGTGTAGAAATTGAGATTATTGAACAGCCTGTTAAAGGAATTTTCGGCATCATCGGATCTAAAAATGCCAGGGTCAGAGTAACCCTGAAAGAGAAGAAAATTACCGAGAAGATTGTTGAAAAGGAAATAGAAAAAACGGAGATCAGAATTACTGATTATATTCTGGAGAAGGAAAGGGCAAGAAAGTTTCTGAGAGATGTTTTGGAAGCCATGGATATAAAAGCTGAGATAAGGGTAAAAGATGTAAATGAAAGCTTATATATTAACCTTGCAGGTCCGAAGATGGGCGTAATAATCGGAAGAAGAGGGCAGACGCTGGATTCCCTTCAGTACTTGGTAAGCTTGGTGGTTAATAAGGATAAGGAAAGAGAAAGCTTTGTAAAGGTTATTATTGATACGGAGGATTACAGGAGAAAAAGGGAAGAAACCCTTAAGAGGCTTGCCAAAAGGCTGGCAGAAAAGGTTAAAAGAACAGGCAGAAAGGTAGAGCTTGAGCCTATGAATCCTTATGAGAGAAGGATAATACACTCTACACTTCAGGGAATAGAAGGAATAACTACTTTCAGTGAAGGGGAAGAGCCATACAGAAAGGTTATAATATCAAATAAATAGAGAATTTTTTTAAATCATAAAGGATTGGGATATTGCAAGACTGCTTAATAAGTAGCTTTCGATATCCCTTTTTTCTTCAGGCTGAGAGGTTGCTCTAAAAAAGCCAGGAACCTCGACCGCTGCCGGACGAAGTTCCTGCTCAATCATTAGCCTATACCGCCTAAAACAAGACCCAATATGTATACCAGTATCGTTATGCTACAAAATACATATTTTCCCAAAGGTTCTACCCATGTCCATACTTTGCCTTCGCGTCTGATTTGTATTTGTTTTGTTGCAAAACCCTTTCTGCAGACCCAGAAGAACATGATTGCGGAAACAATCGCACCCAGAGGAACAATCTTATACAAAGATGGC
>JAAYQK010000354.1 GCA_012519325.1 Gracilibacteraceae bacterium
TATATAAATATATCAAGAAAGCTTGCCCCCATTTGTGCCTCCATTACATACAAAAAAGCTACAATAATTGCATGCTGCAATTATTGTAGCCTCTTCAATATCAGCTTCTATTTCTTAAGGTTCGATATAGTCTGCCTCTGTATCAATTCCTATTGTCCCGGTTGCTTCATCCCAGGTAATGCCAATGTTGAAGGCCTGCCCAATATCCCGGAGTTTGAAATAGTTATTTCCATTTATCGTATATGCGTTAAGGGGCAGCTCCAATCCATCCTTCAATATTACTGAGACATTCATTACAGCTGTCTTTTCATTCCCATCTCCCGGTGACATTTCACCCCCTACAACTGTATATGCTTTGTCTGATATTAGGTTTATTATCTTCTTTTCCTCATTCCAGGAAACATCAAACTGTTTTTGAGTACCGCTTAAAGACATTGCAAGGTCACGCAACTTAAAATAGTTATTTCCCTCTATTGTATACGCATCAAAGGAAATTGCCTTTCCGTTTACCAATACCTTTGATGCCGTCGGCATTGCCTTAAGCTCTTTTGCAGGAACAGCCGCCTCTGCCGCAGCTTTTATCATTTCATTATAATCTATTGAATTCTCAGGTGTAAGTTCCGGCATGTCAATAGTCATTTCTTTGTTTATGTTATATGTCAACATACTAAAGTCAATAGTTACATAATATACACCGCTGCCTTCAGCATTATCGGTTCCCATGCTTTTAAGCTTTGCCATATCAATGACAAAATCCATACTGCCCGACTGGCTTACTATGAAACCATTTTCATCAATAGCATATTCAAAATTAATGCCTTTATCTCCAATTAGCTTTATATCCTCAATTTTGTCCATATATCTATTGAATTCAGCAAGCAGCTCAGGTTTTTTAGTTTCGAATTCAGACATAAATTTATCAAGGTCTGAGTTGGAACTTGTTGAACTTGCTACTGATTCTGTTAATTTCTGCATAAAGTTTATGTACTCAGTTGCAAAATCCATTGCATCCTTATTCTCCGCCAAATTGTTTACGGTATATCTGATAAGCTTTTTTACGGACTTGTCATCCAGTTTTATCTGATACAAATGAGCCTTTACAGTTCCTTCAGGTGTTGCTATGCTTTTTGTTCCTGCATCGGTTATGTACTTGAATCCCGGGTCATACAGTTTCATATAAGCAGCTAAAAATACATTGGCCTTTTCCTGTAGATCAGCAGTGAACTTCATAATGTCAGCCTCTGTACTTTTCATCATTTCTCCCAGATTCATTACCAAGTATTCCTTGCCTGCCATTGTTGGATCTGTTGCTGCCATTACTGCCGGAAGCTTTACAATTTCTATGAACCTAGGCTCGGAATTGTTCAAATCCATGTCAACCCAAACACTCATATTCATCGACATGCCGCCCATGGACATGCTTGTACTTGCCTCTGCCTTAGATTCCATATTACTATTAACAATCTGCTTCATGCTCATTGACAGCTTTGCACCATTCAGCACCGCCTTCATTTGTTCAAAGCTCAACTGAGCCTGCTCGCTCAAGCCTGTTGCATCCAGTTTTAATGAAAATTCCATATCATTCTGGCTGGATTTTATTGTTTGTGTTTTTTCAAATGCATCATAAAGAGCTTTCCCTTCAGTAGTAACATTACAACCGGTGAGCATTCCTATTAACATTATGCCCACAGCGATTAATACCATTGTTTTTTTCATGTTTTTCATTTATACACCTCCACTCGCATAATTATTATAGCATTTGTATTCTAATAACACAACTTCCTTAATCTTACATTAAGTTCTGAATATGCTGAAAATCTCAGTTTACATATTTTTTTGCAGGCTTGATAAAATAGCGTACTTGACAAGGCTTCACTGGATTACCTTACAATACAGCAGGAGAATTCCATAAAACGGGAGGTGGAAAATACCATAAGAATAGCACAGGAAAATAACTCCGACCATTTAGGCATAATTAATAAATTCAAAATCAAATATCCTTTGCTGCGGGACTATTTTCAGGAAAACTGGCAGAAGCTTTTCCCCGGAATCAAATTCAATGTCAGCGTTAATTCCAGGATAGACGGAACCTACATGATAAATGAGCCGGTTACTGCCAGCAAGGAGGCTGTGGGCGAATGAGAGTATTTCTGCTGGTGTTTGTTGTTATAATTGTCACAATAACAGAGATAATACCGGTAATTAGAAAAAAGCAGCATAAGGAGGCAGCGGTCCTTCTTATGCTCGGGGCTGCAACCCTGGCCTACGGCTATTACTATATTACCCATGAACACACTGCCAGCCTGATGAATCTGATTTTTGAGATATTCAGCAAAAAATAAGGAGATTCTCGTATGAAAACAGGCAAAGACAAAATATCTGTTAAGCAGCTTTTCTTTGTGTTTACAATAATGGTGTCTTCACCCGCAACAAGACTGCTCCCCAAATATGCAGCGGCAAAAGCCCAGCAGGCGGGCTGGGTGTCTCCGATCATAAGCATTGTGCCTTTTATCTTGCTTATACTGGCTGTTGACTCTTTATTAAAGAAACACAAGGGACAGAGCATGGATGATATTATTACCGGTATTCTGGGAAGATTCCTGGGAAAGCTGGTACTGGTAATATACCTTATGTGGGCTCTCTGGCTCACGGCTATGTACACCCGTTATTATACGAAACGGCTTACCAACTCTATTTATCCCAA
>JAAYQK010000355.1 GCA_012519325.1 Gracilibacteraceae bacterium
TTCTGCCTGCCATGGCTAAGCTGAATTGGAAGGATTATTATGCAGGAGCTGCATTGTCAGGGGTATTGGTTGTTATAGGGGAAGATGCTGTAGCAAAAGACAAGGGCCTGGTATTGGAAAAAGGGAAGGTTGCCGATTCTCCGTTGTTGAAGGAAATGGTATCCTCCTTCAGGCAGTATTACAGAGGATTTGGGGACATAATACTCCAGGGAAACTATGATGACGAAAACCTCGGCGTATTGGATTATGCAATTAAAAAGCTCGGAGTGAAAACTGTTGAACTGAAGTTCGGGCAAGCAGCCAAAGGGATTCAAGGAATAGGGAGAGTTAAGGATATAGATGCTGCGCTTGAGATCCAAAAGAAGGGGTATCTGGTTTATCCTGATCCTTCAGATCCTGAAATAGCAAAAAACTATGGAGAAGGAAAAGGGCAGGTATTTGAGAAAATAGGAAAGCTGCCTATGTGGAACGAGGATATACTGATTAATAGGGTAAAAGAATTAAGAGAGCTTGGAGCAGAGCGCATATGCTTCAAGACAGGCCCCTTTGACCCTAAGGATCTCATAAGGATTCTTAAAATAGCTTCAAAGGCGGGAGTGGATTTGGTGACCTTTGACGGAGCAGGAGGAGGGTCAGGGAACAGCCCTGTAAAGATGATGAATGAATGGGGAATTCCGACAGTATACCTGGAGAGCCTGTTGTATAACATTTTGAAGAGAATGAAGGAGAAGAACTATAATCTCCCGCAGGTTGCGATAACAGGCGGATTTGCCATGGAGGATCAGGTATATAAAGGATTGGCATTAGGTGCCCCATATATAAACATTGTGGGCATAGGAAGGGCAGCAATGGCAGCAGCCATGGCAGGCAAACAAATAGGAGATTTAATGAAGGAAGGAATGACTCCCAAGGAGTATCTGAGGTTCGGAACTACTAAAGAAGAGGTATTCGGAGACATTAGAGAGCTTAAGCTGATATATGGGGAGGATGCTTTGAATATTTCAACCGGGGCAGTAGGATTATATTCGTACATAAACAGGATAGCTGCAGGAGTAAAACAGCTTATGGCGCTTAACAGAAAATTCTCTTTGGAGTACATTGACAGAAGCGATATAATACCATTGACCGAAATAGCTTCAAAGGTTACCGGATTAAAGGCAGTATACCAGTATAATGAAGAATTGGATAAGGAAATTTAATTCAAAAAAGTTATTGACATATGTCAGAAACATGATATAATAGAGCTGAAAATGACATATGTCATAAACTATTTGGAGGTGAATAATATGCCCGGAAGAGACAGAACAGGCCCAATCGGAGCCGGACCGATGACCGGAAGAGGTTTGGGATTTTGTACCGGCACCGGATTAGGGATGGGATTAGGGCTAGGCTGCAGGCGAGGTTTCGGAAGAGGCTTTAACGTAAGCCGGACTTCTCCAAAAACACAAAAGGAGATACTGCAAGAACAAAAGAACTTGCTGGAAAGCCGGCTTAAAATTATCGATGAGCAGCTGGAGAATATGTAGCCAGAAGCAGAAATTACCGGAGGACGCTCCTGTTATTTCTGCTGTAAAGAGAGGTGAATAATATGCCAAGACCGAGAAAATGGAGAAGAGTATGCTGTCTGCCTGAAAGCAACCGCTTCGGCCCTCTGGGGTCACCGGCAGACGATGGAAATTATATTGTTATGACCGTTGACGAATATGAAACAATAAGGCTGATTGATCTAGAGGGGTTTACACAGGAAGAATGTGCCAACCAGATGAATGTCGCACGCACAACCGTTCAAGGTATTTATGTGGATGCAAGGAAAAAACTTGCCGAGTCACTGGTAAACGGAAAGGTGTTGTGGATTGAAGGCGGCGAATACAGGCTTTGTGACGGCAGCGGCATTAACTGCGGTAGGGGCGGCTGCCGCAGGCGCAGGCATGGCGGCAAATAGAATGGAGGATTTTTATGAAAATAGCAATACCCATGGATGATAAAAATATGGAAGCAAGTGTATGCATATCCTTTGGACGTGCACCATATTTTCTGATTTACGATACCGAATCAAATGAAAGTTTGTTTTTAGAAAACAGCGCAGCGGCCAGTCAAGGAGGCGCAGGTATCAAAGCGGCACAA
>JAAYQK010000003.1 GCA_012519325.1 Gracilibacteraceae bacterium
GAGCATTGTAAGCATTGACCCTTTGATACTTGTTGACGGAGCCCATAACAAGGACGGCATTGATTCCCTCCACAGCGCACTATTGAAGTACTTCCGCAGCAGGGAAATTATCTTTATCATTGGTATGCTGAAGGATAAAGACTACGGTTATGCAATAAGGAAGCTTATGCCTATGGCATATCATGTAGTAGCTACAGAGCCGCTGAATAAAAGAGCCTTGACCGCCGATGCAATGGCAGAGGTTTTGAAGCCTTACTGCAGCAGTGTAGTATCTGAGCCGGACATCGTAAAGGCAATTGAGAAGGCTAAGGGGTTATGTGACAATGACGGCATGATATGTATATGCGGTTCCCTATATCTTGCAGGACGTGCATATGAGTATCTGATGAAATAAATGGGTACGGGGGGACGTTTCACTTGTCTCACTGCTGAGACAGGGGAAACGTCCCCCTGCAGAAACGTCCCCTTGTACCGGCTGTTTTATACATTAAATCTGAAATTGATTATGTCTCCGTCCTGCACGATATATTCCTTGCCTTCAAGGCGGTAAAGTCCTTTTTCCTTGACCTTTGCCATAGAGCCCAGTGCTTCGATATCCTTGAATTTGACAACCTCAGCCCTTATAAAGCCTCTTTCTATATCTGAGTGGATTTTGCCTGCAGCTTTTCTTGCATTAGTACCCTTTCTGATAGTCCAGGCTTTTACCTCGTCTTCACCTACCGTAAGGAAAGAAATCAATCCCAGGTAATCATAAGTGGTGCTGGCCAGCACATCAATGCCGGAGTTTTTTATACCCAACTCCTCCATGAACATCTTTCTATCTTCTTCTTCAAGCTCGTTTATTTCCATTTCTGCTTTGGCACATACCTCAATAACAGGAACATTTCTTTCTACCGCATACTTCCGTATGTCTTCCTTCTGGGGATAGATGCCGGACTTAAGAGATTCTTCATCAATGTTTATTGCAAGTATCATCGGTTTTTCCGAAAGAAAGCTAAAGGTTCTCAAAAGTTCTCTTTCTTCTTCCTCAAGGTTTATCTGGTGTATCAAAAGCCCGTTTTCAAGGCCTTCCTTGCACTTTTCCAGTACTTTAAGCTCGGCAAAATTTTCTTTTGTAACCTTCTTGCCGCTTTTTATCCTAACAATTCTATTATCTATAATACCCAGGTCTGCAAAAAGCAGTTCCAAACTCACTGTTTCTATGTCACGCATAGGGTCTATCGAACCTTCAATATGTATTGCGTCAGGGTTTTCGAAGGCTCTGACTATATGTACAAGGGCATCCACCTTTCTAATGTCTTCGAGGAATTGGTTACCAACTCCGGCTCCTGTGCTTGCTCCGCTGACCAGTCCGGGGACATCGGTAAAATCTATCACTGCATAAGTAGTTTTTTTCGGTTTATAGAGATTTGAAAGAAAATCTATTCTGTAGTCGGGAATCTTTGAGGAACCAATATTTGAAGCTACTTTACCCGAAGCAAAGCTCGAAATCTCCGCATGGGCATTAGTAAGCAGATTGAAAAAAGTTGTTTTGCCAACAAGAGGCAAACCAACCAGACCAATTTTCATGAATACTACCTCCTAAAATTTAGTTGATTAAAGAGCCCATCAACTGGCTGTATATACTCTCAGAGAAGTTTTTCCACTTTTCGCAAATTTGTTTTGCTTGTTTTGCAGATACCACATTAAGCTTAAGTTCAATAAGCACAAGTTCATTTTCAATCACCTTCAAGTTTACTATATATTCTTTATCCCTCATTTTTTTATATTCCGCAATTACCTGGGATTCCTTCCTAAGGAGTTCCTTGTTTTTTAATATGTAATTATTGATTATCTGAGAGGAATTTTTTGAAATCCTTTGTTCAAAAATACCAACTGTCTTAATTCCTTCTTCAGTAATAGCAAAGCACTGACCTTTATGGTACATTGTTTGTTTTATCATCCCGGATTCTTCCAACTCGGACATACACTGCTGAAATGTGAAAAAGTCTATAAGGTTGTTCTCTAATATTGCATTTGTAATTTGTAATTTGGTCAGAGGCATTCCCATCTTGTTTAAAAGATATAAAATCATCAGCTTTTTATCAGCCAATACTCCGCTGTCAAAAATCATTGGATCATCTCCCTTATAGACTGTTGTTCTATTAATTGAACAGATTTATTATATCACAGTTGATTTTATATAAGCAAAAACAAAAATCAGGCATGTTGTGACCTGATTTTTGTTTTTGTATATACTATTATTTACCTTCAAGCTGTTGTTCGGCCATGGTTATTAATCTCTTAACCATGTTTCCTCCGACTCTTCCGCAGTCCTTTGCCGACAGATTTCCCCAATAGTCTTCTGAGCCTTGGTGTACAGGCAAATTTAATTCTGAAGCTATTTCATACTTCATATTATCAAGAGCTTTATGGGCATTTGGAACCTTCAGCCCTTTATTTACTCTTCCGCTTCCTGCAGCCATTTATAAAACCTCCTTAAATAATATATTATGATAGAATTCATTGTTCTGTTTCATCTCTTTGTGGCATTATTAATTTAACCTTTTTTTCAATAAAGTATGTTAGAACATTATGCTTTTATGAATAACATTATAGTTTGATGCATATAATTATAGTTTTAGGAAAAATAATTCAAGGGCAGGAGAATATACTCTTGCCCCCGGTTTTGAGAAGCATTACGTCATTTTTCGTTTTATCGGGATCTTTCTTCCCTTATTGGTTCCATTTCTCAGAACGCCCTGCTGCTGTACTTTTTGTGATTTTGCTTCTCTGTGGAAGTGTCTGTCTTGCGGCAATATCAGCTCTCTTGAGAATTCAACCGTATCCTCTGCAATATTCGTAAACTTGCTGCGCCTATTTGACATATTCACACCTCTTTTGATTCATATGTCGTGAAAAACAAATTTTTTTCACGGCATATATATTTTGCCCCAAAAATTATTTTTGAAATTTGGAATTGCATTGTAATTATTTATCCCAGAGAAGTCGTAGGGCTATGGAAAAAATTTCATATAATATATTAGCGCCTAATGTCGAAAGATGAAGGAAATCCTGATATAATTTTAATATATATGTTTTGTTCGAACATTTAATATTTATGATGATAA
>JAAYQK010000356.1 GCA_012519325.1 Gracilibacteraceae bacterium
ACGGAGTAGTGATACGAGGCTTTAAGAACCAGATATGCGGGGTGGTGGGATCACAATATATAATGGTCATGCCTACCACAGGAATGGGAGAGGATGAAGGTGACTATGCAATAGCAGCGGCAGTGCCGAGAGATGCGGAGGGTATAACTATTGTAGAGACAAGGCGTCCTTCGGATACAAGAATTGAAGAGGAAGGATGGGACGGGATAAAGTCCGGAACCACCCAGTCTTATATCATATTTGACAATGTATTTGTGCCAAGCAAGCATGTGTTTATGAACGGGGAAACAAAATACACAGGGAAGCTTATAGGCTATTTTACTGCAATATACAGGGCAGCCATTGGAGCATGCGTAGCCGGGCAGGGAGACGTAATGATTGGTGCGGCATTGGGTATGGCAAGAGCAAACGGTCTTAAGCAGAAAGCATTTCAGGAAAAGCTTACCAGGATGGCAATAAACAATGAAACCACATATGGACTGGGAGTAGGAGCCATGTATACAGGGAAAAAACACAAGTCGGGAGCATTTTACCCTAATCCCCTGCTTGCTCATGTGAACAAGGTGCATGTGGCGACCCTGCCTTACGAAACTAAGGTTTTGGCCCAGGAAATTTCAGGAGGTATAGCAGAGACAGGATGTATGCCGTCTTATAAGGATATGATGTCACCTATATACGGAGATAAGCTTATAGAATCATTAAGGTCCGCAGTACCGGGAGAAGACAGGATAAATATGGCCAGACTGGTACAGTGGCTGACAATCGGAGGAGGGGTACCTGGGTGCATGCACGGCGGCGGATATCCTGACACAGCAAAAATGGTAGTCAAAGCAGCAACTAAATGGGACAGCTATGTGGATTATGCACGAGCCCTTGCTGAGGTGGAGAGCCCCTTGAAGGAGGAAGAGAGGGGAAAAAAATGAAGCAAATAAGATGGCATGGCCGGGGAGGCAACGGAGCCTTCACAGCAGCCAGGCTTCTGGGTGTTGCAGCATCCGTGTATGAGGGGAAATCAGCACAGGCATTTCCATCCTTCGGTCCTGAACGCCGGGGAGCACCGGTGCTTGGTTTTACCAGAATAGCGGAGAAGACCATTACCGACCACAGCCAGGTCTATGAATGCGATTGCGTAATTGTGCTGGACGAGACCCTGTGCGAGGTTGCAAATGTAGCTGCGGGGCTTAAGCCTGACGGTGTCCTGGTTATCAACACAAGAAAGTCCGCAGATGCAATAGCACATAATATCGGATTTGATGATCCGTCCAGAATAGTCGTTATTGATGCAACGGATATTGCCCTTGAACTTTTGGGGAATCCGATAGTAAATACAATCATGCTTGGTGCGGCTGTAGGCGCAACCGGAATGGTATCAATGGAATCGGTTGAAGCTGCAATTGATGAGGTAATGGGCAGGAATCTCAGGGAAAAGAACAAAAAGGCCGCAAGGGAAGCTTATAAAAGGGTTAAGGAGGCGGTGATGCAGTAATGAATAAGCCGAAATGGAACAAGGACTATAAAGCACCATCCTCCTGGGATGAAATGTTTTTTGGAGCGAGCAACGGGGTAGGGATACTGCCGTCTCCCAATTCGGGTTTCAGGACATTGCATCCGGAAATAGACAGCAAAGCGTGCATAAAATGCATGATGTGCTGGGTATTCTGCCCGGAAGGCTGCATAGACAAGAGCGGCGACCACCTGGAAGTGGATATGGATTACTGCAAGGGATGCGGAATCTGCGCAGCCGAATGCACGAAAAAGTGCATTAAAATGGTTAAGGACGGTGAAACGGAATGAGTAAAAAAGCTTTTTTATCGGCTAATGAGGCAGCTGCTTATGGTGTAAAGCTTTCAAGGCCTCATGTTGTGTCGGCATATCCGATTACACCGCAGACCACTTTGGTTGAGAAGCTTGCAGAGTTTCTGGCAAACGGAGAGGCAGATTTCAAATACATGATGGTGGAAAGTGAACACAGTGCCATGGCTTCGGCTCTTGGCGCATCCATGATGGGAGCAAGGACCTTTACCGCTACCTCCTCCCAGGGGCTTTTGTACATGTGTGAAATGCTGAGCTATGTCAGCGGTGCCAGATTTCCCATAGTGATGGTTAATGCAAACCGTTCTATTGCCACGCCCTGGAATATATTCGGAGACCAGAGGGATTCCATGGCTATGAGGGATTCCGGCTGGATAATGCTGTTCGTTGAAAGCGGGCAGGAGGCGTTGGATACTGTGATACAAGCATACAGGATAGCAGAGGATCCTGAAGTAATGACCCCTGTCATGGTCAATATCGACGGCTTCACCCTTACTCATACTTATGACATGGTGGAAATACCCGGGCAGGAAGAGGTGGACAGCTTTCTGCCGCCATACAAGACAACAAACAAGATGGATATGAAAAATCCCAAAACCTTATGCATGTCAGTGGGGCCTGATTTTCATACGGAAGGCCGATTTTTACAGCAAAAGGCCTTTGAAGCTGCAAAGAGTAAGATTGTCTCTGTCAATGAGGAATATGCAAAACTGACAGGAAGGTCCTATGGCGGGATGATTGAGGAATACCGCTGCGATGATGCGGAAGTTGTCCTGGTAGCAGTAGGAAGCGTCGCAGGTACCGTAAGGGTTGTAGTTGACGAAATGAGGGAAGCAGGGAAGGAAGTAGGTTTAATAAAGCTTAGAAGCTTCAGGCCTTTCCCCAAGGAATATTTTGAATCCGTAAGGGATAAGTTCAAGGCCGTGGGTACAATTGACAGAAGCATTTCCTTCGGTTTTGACGGGACTGTGTTCTCGGAGGTCAAGTCTGCAATGTACGGTTCAAAGGCAAAGATGGCAAACTACATAGTAGGCCTTGGAGGAAGAGACATACCCAAGCAGCAGATAGAATTGATGTATAATAAGCTCTTCGGTATAGCCTCCGGAAAGAATGAAGCCGAAGTGCAGTTCTTAGGAATGAGGTGGGAATAATGGCAGTAAGTATCAAGAACTTGCCTGATGAGGAATTATTATACGGTGCAAAGACCTGCCAGGGCTGCGGGGTAACACTTGCAAGCAGGCTGGCCCTGAAGATATTGGGCAAAAAGACGTGCCTGGCTACCCCTGCTTGTTGTTTTGCAGCGACCACAACAGTGTATCCTCAGTCTTCAATTTTTGTGAACAATGCAATTACTGCATTTCCGGCTCTTGCATCCACAATTTCAGGGATGGCAGCGGCAGCAGAAGCTCTCGGATGGGATGAGGATGTTACCATTCTGGGCATTGCAGGGGATGGAGGAACTGTTGACATAGGCCTGCAGGCATTGTCCGGC
>JAAYQK010000035.1 GCA_012519325.1 Gracilibacteraceae bacterium
CCAACAGCCTAAAAAAGCAGCTGAACAAATATCTTCCTTACTGCACTAAATCATTCATGCTTACTCATGGTTTAGTAAATTTATTTTATTATATACTTAAAGTGTTGTCAATAAATTAACATATCTTTACATTGTATGAATACTAATGAACTATGTACAAATCCGACTCACTTATGATATATTTACACCGGAGGTTATACTATGATAATTCTGTCTTGTAAAAATTTAAGCAAAAGCTACGGCATAGACGTGATTCTTAAAGATATTAACTTTACAGTGCAAGAAAATGAAAAAATAGGTATCGTTGGAGCTAATGGAGCAGGAAAGTCAACTCTTTTTATGATTATTACCGGTGACATTGAAAAAGACTCCGGAGAAATTATAATAAGCAGGAATACAAGTATCGGATACATGTCCCAGGATTCCTGCTTTGAATCGTCTAATACAATATATGACGAGATGCTGACTGTTTTCACCCCGCTCATTCAAATGGAAAAGGACCTTCGGGATCTGGAGCTTAGAATAAGCAGTCTGGGAAGCTCCGAAAACAGGGAGCTTACAGAGTCCTTGCTTAAATCATATTCAAATTTACAGGAAAAGTTTAATAACAGCAACGGCTTTGGCTATAAAAGCCGGATAAAAGGTGTACTTAAAGGGCTGGGCTTTGAAGAGGAGGATTATGACAAACCCGTATCCCTGCTCAGCGGAGGCCAGAAAACAAGAATTGCCCTTGGAAAGATTCTTTTGCAGGATTTTAACATACTGCTTCTGGACGAACCGACCAACTATCTTGATATAGAGTCTGTGGAGTGGCTGGAAGAATATCTTAAAAACCTTAAATGCACAGTTCTAATAGTATCTCACGATCGTTACTTCCTGGACGTTGTGACCGACAGAACTTTTGAAATTGAAAACAAAACTCTTAAAGAATATGATGGCAATTACTCAAAGTTCATTGAAAAAAAGCAGCAGCTCAGGGAAATGCAGCTTAAGGACTATGCCGAGCAGCAAAAGGAAATCGCCCGTCAGGAAGCAATTATAGCCAGATTCAGGCAGTATAACAGGGAAAAAAGTATAAAACAGGCAGAAAGTAGAGAAAAAACTCTCAGCCGCATTGAAAGGATTGAGAGGCCTGATGCTCCGATAAAAAATATAGGGCTTAAATTCGAGCCTGCCCTTAGAAGCGGAAATGACGTGCTCACTGTGAAAAACTTGAAGAAATCCTTCAATTCCCTGCTTTTCAAAAATGTGAGCTTTGAAATTAAGCGAGGCGAAAAGGTTGCACTGTTGGGCCCTAACGGAATCGGTAAAACAACCCTGCTTAAAATAATAGCTGGCATAATGAAGGCTGATTCCGGTCATGTGAGGCTTGGAACCAATGTTATTGCAGGCTTTTATGACCAAGAACAGGAAAATCTGAATTACAGCAACACGGTAATTGACGAGGTATGGGATAAATACCCTCATATGAACCAGACCGAACTGCGTACAAAGCTGGCTGCCTTTCTGTTCCAGGGAGAGGATGTATTCAAGGAAATCAGTAGCCTCAGCGGCGGTGAAAGAAGCAGAGTCGCCCTATTGAAGCTTATGCTGTCCAGGGCTAATTTTCTCCTTATGGATGAGCCAACCAACCATCTGGATATATTATCAAAGGAAGTGTTGGAAAATGCACTGATGAACTATTCAGGGACAGTGCTGTTAGTTTCCCATGACAGGTATTTTCTGAACAAAGTTACCACCAGGGTTATTGAGTTAAGTCAGGAAGGCTGCTTGCAGTACAACGGCAATTACTCCTATTACCTTTATAAAAAGAATCAAATGGAAAGCAGTACGGATGAGGGACCCGACCCGAATACGGAATCAGCCTCAACCTCCAAGAATGATTGGCTGAAGCAGAAGGAGGAAAAATCAAATCTTCGAAGGCAGCAGAAAAGGCTTGAAGCTGTTGAAACGGAAATTGAACAATCCGAGAAACGTATAGAAGAAATAGATGATTTGCTGGAGCTTCCTGAAGTATACACAGATCATATAAGATGCCAGGAGCTGCATGATGAGCAGGAGCGGCTTAATAAGAAGCTTGATGCTCTGTATGAAGAATGGAGCGAGCTTAGCGATATTTAGGTATGGGAGATACTAGGCTGCGGGATTGCGAGGTTTAGAGCAAGGCTTTGAAGCTAGGAGAAAGCTAAGTACCGACGTGGGGAAGATATCTCTGACGAAGCCTTCCACTGACCTAGGAACGGGAATACCCCAGAGGAAAAAACAGTCTCACAGCGCTTTTCCTTCTTTAGGGAACCCTATGGTTCCCGAAGGCGTCAACTCCGCAGAAGACATACTTCCCCTACAGTCGGAGTAATTTACAAACCTTTGCTATTTAAAGATTACCTATTATTGCTTTCACCATTTCATTGGTGGAGGAGGTTCCTCCCAGGTCAGGAGTTACATACCTGCCCTCTTTCAGTACCTTTAATACGGATTTGTATATCCTGTCTGATGCTTCCCTTTCTCCAAGCCGTTTAAGCATCATGGCCCCGCATAATATACAAGCTGTCGGATTGGCTATCCCTTTACCGATCAGATCAGGAGCCGTTCCATGAGTCGCTTCATATACCGCAGACTCTGGTCCTATATTGGCTCCGGCTACTACGCCAAGTCCTCCGACAAGTCCCGCACAAAGCTCGGATATCAAATCCCCGTATAAATTAGGCAGAACAATTATATCAAACTCCTCTGGATGCATAACAAGATTCATGCACAGTTTTCCTGCTTCCATTTCTTCATATTCTATATCAGGGTATTTACTTGCAATATTCCTTACACTGGAAAGAAAAAGTCCGTCTGTAAGCTGCATGATGTTTGCCTTATGTGCGCTGGTTACCTTCTTTCTCTTTTCTTTTACCGCATAATTGAAGGCAAAGGATGCTATCCTCTCCGATGCATGCCTTGTTATAATCTTGTGGCATTCAGCCGCATCAGTACCTACCATGTGCTCAAATCCCACATATACATCCTCAGTATTCTCTCTAAAGATTACGATATCAACATTTTCATACTTTGATTTCACCCCTGCAAGGGACTTTATAGGCCTGAT
The DNA here is from genome assembly GCA_012519325.1 of Gracilibacteraceae bacterium. Classification (GTDB taxonomy): domain Bacteria; phylum Bacillota; class Clostridia; order Lutisporales; family Lutisporaceae; genus BRH-c25. The sequence goes on from JAAYQK010000035.1 coordinate 3,092, forward strand.
ATTAGCATACAGGTTTAGCTGCTGCCTTAAGCTCACATTTACGCTTCTGAACCCTCCGCCTATTTGTGTAGCAACCGGGCCCTTCAGGGCGATTTTATTCTCCTCAATTGACCTTACGGTGTCTTCAGGTAGTGGATTTCCATACTTCTCCAATGCAATCTGCCCCATATTCTTTGTCTCCCATTGTATATCGACTCCCGCCGCCTCTACAACCCTTACTGCAGCATCGGTTACCTCAGGACCTATTCCATCCCCTGGTATAAGTGTTGCCCTATACATTACCTTCACCCCCGTATTTTTTTGATTCTTACGCTGTTCGCTACTTTAACCTAATATCATTCTATATCACTTCCGTCTTAATTCCAAGATCTTCTTCAATTTCTTTAAAGTGCCTCCCCAGCAGATCCCTGCCTGATGCGTCAAACATAATCCCGGGCAGCAGCACCTGTTATTCCAATGACAGATTCGGAATTGCGTTAAGCGTAAAATCTGATTTTGTACCATTTATATATCTGTAATATGCAGCACAGCCAATCATTGCTGCATTGTCCGTGCATAATCCGGGCGAAGGATATATCACCTTTATACCGGCCTGCTCACCCCTCTGCTTCAGCAGTTCCCTGAGCCTGCTGTTTGAAGCGACACCCCCTGCCAGCGCCGCATATTCTGATTTTTTGTCCAGTGCGGCTTTTACAAGCTTGGCAGACAATACATCTGTTACAGCTTCCTGAAAGCTTGCTGCAACATCTGCCGTATTTATTGCTTTGTTTTTCATTTTTTTTGAGTTCAGATAATTCAGTACCGCAGACTTCAAGCCGCTGAAGCTGAAGTCATAGCTTCCTTCCTCTAAAAATGCCCTCGGAAAGTCAATAGCTTTACGGTTTCCGGAAGCAGCAAGCTTATCAATTAGCGGCCCCCCGGGATAACCAAGTCCCAAAGCACGTGCTATCTTGTCAAAAGCTTCCCCGGCCGCGTCATCCCGCGTCCTTCCCATAACCTCATAATCGGTATATCCTACAACATTAACAATATGACTGTGTCCTCCCGATGCTACAAGGCAGGTGAAGGGAGGCTCCAAGTCAATGTGCTCAATATAGTTGGCAGCTATGTGCCCTTCAATATGGTTCACCCCTATAAAAGGCAGGCTGCAGCTGAAAGCAATGGCTTTGGCTGTAGTAAGTCCAATGAGGAGGGCTCCTACAAGTCCGGGTCCGCAGGTTGCCGCAACTACATCGATGTCTTTCATTTCAACTCCTGCTGACTGCAATGCTTCATCAATAACCAGACTGATGTTCTCCAGATGCTTCCTGGATGCAACCTCCGGAACCACACCGCCGAATTTCTTGTGTGTGTCTATCTGGCTGGATATGATATTTGACAGAACCTCCCGCCCGTTTCTTACAACAGCAGCGGAAGTCTCATCACATGAGGTCTCAATAGCCAGTATTTTTGTATTTCTTTTCATTGCACGGCACTCCTAGCTCCTATTCTATAGTCAAAGAAGTAATATTCAAATTAGCATATATTTCAAAGCTCCTGGCAGCGTTTCCATAGTTTTTTGAAATATATTCCTTTTGGGAGCGGTTTAATATTCTTTCATTATTTATATTTACCGAGGATATCCCATATTTATCTATCACAATATGTATGTCAGCATCTTCAGGCAGCCTGAGCTTCACTGACGAAGCATTTGCGTCTATTCTGACTTTTCCACCCTTTCCATTGTCACCCGTTAAATCAATAGCCAACTTGGATGCATCAGCATTAATATCCATGATATCAAAATCCAGGCTGCCTGCTCCATATATATCTGCACTGCTGGCATCCGCATTCAGCCTGAATTTACCCATAGTCATCCTATTCTGCTTATCAAAATACATTTTTGCCGAGGAGGCATTCAGTTCAGCATCAATACTGTTTATCTGCATACGGCTCATATCCAGCCTGGCATCTGAAGCATCAGCCTTTACCTCAATCTCCAGGGGCATTTTATCCGTAATTTTTACATCCCAATTATTCACAGCCTTATTAAGGCTGTATTCTTCCATCCTGTTTCTTATGCTGATCTCATCCTCGCCCACCTTGAACTCCGGTTTTAATGCTTTTGAACTGTATGAAAATTTCACGTCTGCAAGCTTTTCATCGGTACTATCCAATACTGCCTTTGCCATCTTCATTTCCAGGTTCAGTTCCAGCGGCAGCCCCCTATTATACTTGTCGCTCATTTCCACGGTTTCCCTGTACTCCTTCAATGTACCGGCAACCATGCTTCCTGCATTATCTAATTCAAATACACAGGCTGTAAGCAATATCATTGTTGCTGCAGTCAGAATAATCATCCGTATCTTTTTAAACATTTGGAGCCTGCCTTCCGGCTGCAGAGGTTCCAAGCCTGGTATCAACCGCAACACCTACGGCATAGGCAACCAAAGCAAAGTACGCCAGCCATCCAAATACAGGAATCACTTTCAATGCATATACAAGCAATACTCCAACCATAAGGTTGATGAACAGTGCATTATTGCCTTCCGCCTGACCAGTCAGCCTGTGTCCTACGGCAACTTCAACAGCTACCATACCGATAAAAGCAACCAGGAATAATGCTATGAATATGAATGGTATGAATATTATCCCTATAAGGGTTATCGCCAATAGTATCGAAAGTATAATGGATGCCGGTATAAACAGAATCATAATAACAAAGCCTATGGCAAATCGCCTGCCGGGCATTGACTTGCTTTCTTCAGACATAAGCCTTATCCTGTCAGGTACAATCAATATTGCAAGGCAGGAAAAGGCATATATTGTAACAAGGCCGATCATATCTCCGTAAGATATCCTGGGAATCAAGCCGCCAGGCTTTTTAGCATTGAAGGGTGTATTGATATCCACTATCTCGCCTCTTATCATCCCGCCGGAGGACTTTTCCACTCCCCCCAGTATTCCGGTAGCATTTCCGCTTATTACACCATTATCCTTAACGTAGATCTTCCCGAATATTGCCACAGCATCCCCATTTATAGTCCCTGTGACAGACATATCTCCGAATATTGCCACAGCATCCCCCGATAAGTCCCCATTGACAACTACATCACCGAATAGTGCAACTGCATCTCCAATGACCTTAACTCCTGCGGGAATCTCTATATCATTAAATATCGCTACTTTATCCTTATTGTCTACATTAATATCAAAGGCGCAAAGCATTAGTACCATCAGCATCAAGCCCGCCAGAAATGCTGCTTTCTTTCTGCTTTTCATATAAATACCTCCTAATTCTCCTGCAGTTTACGCCTGTATGCCAAGAACACATTAATAGCCATAAATGTAAGTACTATCAATGTAACACTCGTTATATAGTCTCTCAGCAGGACATTTCTCATAACCAGAATCTTTCCCAACAAAATTGAGGCTGCAACAATTATCTGACTCAGAATTCCTGAAATCACATTGAAGCCATAGATAAGAACATTATTTACAGCAATGATGATTCCGCTTTCTCTTATCAAGGGTATTATTACATATGCCGCCATATTCCATCCGAAAACCATTAGCCCCAGTATTGAAACCAGCCAGAAAGCTACTACTTTAGGATTGGTTGAGTATGTTTTCCCGCTAATTATTCCTTCCATTACTTTGGCCGCAAATCCAGCAGGGACTTCTATTTCAGGCAGCTCCTCCAAGGTGTCTATGGCTTCCTTGAGTACTTCAAAATCTTCAGCACAGCGTCTGCATTTCTCGTTATGCTTTACTATCATTTCCAGTTCCAGCTCACTGATATTTCCGTCGAAATACCTCATAACCAAACTATTTATTTCCTGGCACTGCATATTTCTCACGCTCCTTTTCCCTGCTGATTAACTCTTCCTTAAGCATTTGCCGGGCCCTGTAAAGCCTGTTCTTAACTATGGTAAGGGATTCGCCCGTATCATCCATTATCTCCTGGTAGGATAGGTTCCTGTGATGGAATAATATCA
>JAAYQK010000357.1 GCA_012519325.1 Gracilibacteraceae bacterium
ATCGTTTAATCTTCAAATATGTACCTCCTATTTTTCCTCTATGCGCCTTATTCTTGATCCAAGGTTTATTAGTTTTTCTTCCAGTCTTTCATATCCTCTGTCAATATAGCTTACATTGCTTATGGTAGTCTTTCCTTCGGCAGTAAGGCCTGCAACAACCATTGCAGCCCCTGCCCTGAGATCGGTGGCATAAACCGGAGCTCCTGTGAGCTTTGGAACTCCTTCTATTACTGCTACCCTTCCTTCGATTTTTATTTTTGCCCCCATTTTTTTCAGTTCTTCAAAATACTTGAACCGGGACTCAAATATGCTCTCGGTTACGATGCCGGTGCCTTCGGAAACAGAAAGCAGTACGCTCATGGGCTGCTGCATGTCCGTAGGAAAGCCCGGATAGGGCATTGTTTTAATATTAACCGCTTTTGTCCTTGAGGGAGCTTTGACTCTTACGGAATCCTCATATTCCGTAATTTCCACACCCATTTCCCTGAGCTTTGCGGAAACTGCATCAAGATGAGTAGGGATAATATTTTTGATAAGGACATCGCCTCTGGTAGCGGCGGTGGCTATCATATAGGTTCCTGCCTCCACCTGGTCGGGTATCACGCTGTACTCGCAGCCCCCCAGGGATTCAACACCTTTGATTTTAATGACATCCGTACCTGCTCCCTTGATATTGGCTCCCAATGCATTGAGGAAATTGGCAGTATCCACGATGTAAGGCTCCTTTGCTGCATTCTCTATAGTAGTAGTGCCTTTTGCGGTACAGGCGGCAAGCATTATGTTGATAGTTGCACCTACGCTTACTACATCCAGATATATTCTTGCCCCCTTCAGCCCGTCGGTTTTTGCCTTTATAAGGCCGTGGGATATCTTGATTTTGGCGCCAAGAGCTTCAAGCCCTTTAATATGAAGGTCTATAGGCCGTACCCCTATATCACAGCCTCCCGGGAAAGGCACTTCAGCCTTTTTGAACCTGCCGAGAAGGGCACCCAGAAAATAGTATGAGGCTCTCATTTTTTTTGCCAGCTCCAGGTCTATATTATGGGCGGCGATTCCGGAAGTGTCTATTCTTATTTTATCATTATCAAGTATATGTATTTTGCCTCCCATTTGTATGAGCATGTCCCTCAGATAAGTAACATCCTTTACCATAGGGAGGTTTTTAATAGTACAGGTTGATCCTGCCAGAATTGTTGCAGGAAGTATTGCCACTGCTGCATTTTTAGCTCCGCTGATACTGACTTCACCGGTAAGCTTGTGAGAGCCCTCTATCAATATTTTTTCCAATACATTCGACCCCTTATAGATATAATTGATTTTACACAAAGTACACAGTATATTTTCCGCTGCAGGCTTAGGTATTCCTGCCGGGTATGGTTGTACATTATGGCATTTACATTATTATAACATTGTTTTTAAAATTTGATAATACAAGAAAATTGGCTATGTGGTATAATAATTGCAATATAATTGCAGTTATTATACGCTGTAACACACATGGGCAGATACCATAAAATCTGAAGATTTTATGGTATAATAACCTCATCGGATAAATTAAGGATGATATGTCGAATATCGGGTTTGAGGATGGGTGACTTATGAATGATAGAATAGAAGTGGTCGGAATTAAAATTGATAATGTAAATATGGATGAAGCATCGGCACTGATGGAAGAATTTCTTGAAGGGAACGGCTGCAGCAAGGTTTTTACTCCTAACAGCGAAATACTGCTTACAGCAGTCAAAGACAGTGAGTTCGAAAGTATACTGAACAGCGGTCATCTTGTTGTTCCGGACGGGATAGGAGTAGTAATTGCTTCAAGGTTTTACGGCACTCCTTTAAAAGAGAGGGTTGCAGGCTTTGACCTTATGGTGCGCCTTATGGATATAGCCGATTCCCGGGGTAATAGCGTCTATCTTCTGGGAGGCAGGGAAGGTGTGGCTGAAGAGGCTGCAATTAAGCTTACCGAGAACTGCGGCAGACTGAGAATAGCGGGAACCCGGAACGGTTATTTTGAAAGTGAAGAAGAGGATAGGATAGTAGATGAGATAAACAACAGCAATGCAGATATTCTTTTAGTGGCATTAGGTGCTCCGAAACAGGAAAAATTCATATATAAGTACGGTGATAGGCTGAAGGTGAAAATTGCCATGGGAGTGGGAGGAAGTCTGGATGTACTTGCGGGTAAAGTTAAAAGAGCTCCCGAGTTTTATCAGAAAGCCGGATTGGAGTGGCTTTACAGACTTGTGAAGGAACCCAGGAGAATTACAAGAGTCCTTAGAATCCCAAAATTTATAGCTCTTGCATTCTATGATGCAAAAACCAAATAGCTGGGGGAGAACCTGAATAAAATTGAGAGGAGAGTGCTGGATGAGCAAGTTTAGAGAATTAGCCCCGGAAGAATTGAGCAACAAAACTGATTGTAGTTTATTTAAGTTTGAAACCACAGCAGACCTGGATCCATTAAACGGCATAATCGGACAGAGCAGAGCCGCTGCGGCAATGGAGTTCGGACTGGCAATCAAAAGACCCGGCTATAATATATATGTATCGGGAATAACAGGCACCGGAAGGAGCAGCTATACCAGGTCCATAGTGAGCAAGGTGGCTGCAAATGAAAGCGTTCCTGACGATTGGTGCTATGTATATAACTTCAGGAATCCGGACAGGCCTATGTGTATAAACCTCCCGGCAGGAATGGGTTACAGGCTTCAAAGGGATATGAAAAAGCTCCTTAAAGATCTTAAGACAAAGGTTCCCCAGGCTTTTGAAGGAGAGGAATACGAAAAACAGAAGAGTCAGATTGTGCAGGAGTATCAGGAAAAGAGCTCCGAATATATGGAGTCCTTCAATGCTTTTGCAAGGGAACAGGGCTTCATAATTAAAAAGAGCGAGCATGGACTTATAACAATTCCCTTACGCGACGGAAAACCGATGGAGGATAAGGACTATTTGGAGCTGTCACCCGAGGAAAGGAAGAAGATTGAGGATAATTCCTTCATGGTTCAGGGAAAACTAATGGAGACAATGAAGCGCATGAAGGAAATAGAGAAAGCTGCCAAAGACAAGATTGACCAACTGGAAACAAAAATTGCGCTTCTTGCAGTGGAACAGCCGATAATGGAGCTGAAGGAAAAGTACGATAAGCACAAGAATATAATTGAATACCTTAAGGCTGTTCAGAGGGACATAATACATAATGTAGAGGATTTCAGAAACCTGGAAGCCGGCAAGGCTGAAGCCCTTGGCCTGGTCGAAAGAATCAGGGAAAAGGATTTCACCTTAAAGTACCAGGTAAATCTGGTGGTGGACAATAGGGATACAAAAGGCGCTCCTGTTATTTTGGAGTCAAACCCCAAATATGATAATCTATTGGGTAAAATCGAGTATGAGAGCAATATTGGAGTAGTTACAACGGATTTTACAAAGATAAAGGCGGGCTCTCTTCATCAAGCCAACGGAGGCTATATAATAATCAACATGTCCGACCTGACGAGAAATCCTGAAAGCTGGGAAGGAATAAAAAGATCCATAAAAACGGGGAACATAACTA
>JAAYQK010000358.1 GCA_012519325.1 Gracilibacteraceae bacterium
ACCAACGGCGATGCTAAATTTACATAACTTCTCCGGAACCCCCAGCTCCAAAGTCTATACTAATTCTCATTACTCGCAACTCGCGACTGATTCATATTTCCCTGCAGCCCTTCTTGCGAAGCTCTGTAATTTCCGTCATACCTATACCCTTTACTAAATAGCCTTCCCTGTGAAGCCCTGCCGAAGTTCTGACAAACACAGGCTTATTATAGCTCTTGCCCAGCTCAAACATATCCTCATCTATGTAATAGTTTATCAATTCCTCTACATCCGGATGAATTTCAAGAAAAGCCGCCATTGCACCGGTATTGAAAAACAAGCCGTTTACTTCCTTCTCTATTTCTTTGACAATTGTCTCACTGGATAAAATTCTTCCTTCACCTTTACAGTATGGGCAAGGTGCCAGCAATACATTTTCTATTCGCTGCCTCACCTTTTTTCGAGTCATTTCGACCAAGCCCAGTTGAGTCATCCCAAGTACATTAGTTCTTGTCCTGTCTTTTTTCAGTGCATTTCTGAGGGCTTCGAGAACGGTACTTTCGTCTTCCTCATCCGCCATATCAATGAAATCAATTATTATAATGCCTCCTATATCCCTAAGCCGCAGCTGCTTCGCTATCTCCTTTGCTGCCTCTATATTTGTCTTAAGCACAGTATCCTTCAGGTCTACCGTGCCGACATACTTTCCCGTATTAACATCTATGGATGTAAGCGCTTCAGTCTGATCTATAACTATGTATCCTCCGCATTTCAACCAGATCTTTCGATTCATTATCTTGCTTATCTGAGATTCTATCTGAAAATATTCGAATATATCATAACTCTTATTATAGTATTCAACTTTGTTTTTAAAATGGGATGAAATCATTGTTATAAGCTCCCGTACCTTCTCATAGTGTTCTTTGTTGTTTATTACAAGCCTGTCTATATCTTTAGTAAATACATCCCTGACAGTCCTGTAAATTATACTCATATCCTTATGAACTATTCTTGGAGCGGCCCCAGTTTTTTGCTTTTTCTTTATATTATCCCAAAGCTTAAGCAAAAAATTTATATCATTGCTTAAATCAGCTTCGGTACAATCCTCTGCGGCAGTCCTTATTATCAATCCCATTCCTTTGGGTTTCAACTCCTCTGCCAGCCTTTTCAATCTTTCCCTGATTTCGCTGTCCTCTATCCGCCTGGATATTCCTATGTATTCAACAGTGGGCATCAATACTGCGAACCTTCCCGGTAAAGTAATGTGTGTTGTTACCCTAGCACCTTTTGCATCTATAGGCTCCTTCATTACCTGAACCATTATTTCCTGACCGGACTTTAGAAGGTCATCTATCTGATAATCTTTATACTGCGCGGAGCTGACATACATCTCATCCTCATCAAAATAAGTGTTTGGAAGTGCATCTTTTACATACAAAAATGCATTTTTGTCCAAACCAATATTGATAAAGGCTGCCTGCATTCCGGGAAGCACGTTTTCCACCCTTCCCTTGTATATATTGCCTGTAATCCTTTCGTTGCTCTGCCTTTCAATATATATCTCAGCCAGTTCCTTGTTTTCCAGCAAGGCAACACGGGTTTGCCTGGAACCAACATCAATAATAATCTCTTTCATAAATCGCACTCCTTCATCTTTCGAATAAGATTTCAGTTATGCCTGAAAGCCTTCATATTCGAGCAAATCTACAAGCTTACCGTTTTTTTCTGCATATACTTGTTCCCTGTTTATTTTAATCTTCTGAATATCATAACCTGTGAATTCTTTAAAAGCCTCCATTAACAATTCAGGCTTAAGGTTTCCTCTGCTTCCGCTGAGGAGAAGGCAATCAATTGTATGCTTGCCTTCTTTAGACCCAGCCAGTTTCATGCTCACAATCAGGGGTTTTATATCTGTCTCCTTAAGCTCAAATCCCTTCTTGGGCTGCTTTTTCATTATTCTGATGTCTTTCTGCGCCGTAAATGCTTCGATTTTACTTTTTAACTCACAATATGACAAATTTTCGATATAAATTTCAATACTATATCTTGAATGGGAAACAACCGACATGGCACTCTTATGGTTTCCGCCCATTTCAATGCCTGCGAGAATCCTTATTCCTTCCGGCAAAGAGTTGTTCAGGCGCCTCCGTATCTCCCGGACATCCATTGGCTCGGTAAGCTTTAAATCCACATATTCGGCATTGCTGGTGACGCCCAAGGATAACGGAGCAGCAAAGGATATCTCCTGGTGGGGATTGAAGCCGCTGCTGTAAGATATGGGTATGCTTGCCCTTCTCAATGCTCTTTGAAATACCCTCATAAGATCCAGATGGGATATATACTTCACTTCACTGCCTTTGGTAAATTTAAGTCTTATTCCAATCATTTGCAGACACCGCCTTCCTGAAGCAGATTAATACCGCAGCCGGTGCAGGCAGCCCTGCAATCTCTCGTCAGTTCTCCCTTAAGGGATTTTTTATACTCACTCCTCAGATACTTTTTAGTTACTCCCACATCAATATGATCCCATGGGAGTATTTCGTCCAGTTCTCTTCGCCTTGCAGCGTAGAAGTCAAGATCTACTCCTGTTTCCTTAAAGGCTTGCATCCAGGCATTAAAATTGAAATACTGGTCCCAACCGTCAAATTTGCATCCCAACTCCCATGCTTTAATGAGTACATCGCACAGCTTCCTGTCTCCTCTTGCAAACACTGCCTCCATATAGCTGACATAAGGATCATGCCAATTAAAGGTGATCTGCTTTTTCTTAATGGCCTTTTGAAGATATCTCTGTTTATCCATGAGGGTATCGATAGAATCCTGAGGCTCCCACTGAAAGGGGGTAAAGGGCTTGGGAACAAAAGAAGAAGCACTGACAGTCACATTAAGGCCTTTTCCCCTTTTCTCCTTCGGAACCTGGTAATACCTGTCCACAACTTTGAATGCCAAACCTGCAATGCCCTGGATATCTTCCATAGTCTCTGTGGGAAGCCCTATCATAAAATACAGCTTGACCTTGCTGTAGCCTGTATCAAACGCCGCTCCTACCGAGTTAATCAGATCCTCTTCGTCTACTCCTTTGTTGATCACATTCCGCATTCTCTGAGTGCCGGCTTCAGGAGCAAATGTAAGACCGCTTTTCCTTACCTTCTGAACCTCCCTGATAAGCTTCAGCGAAAAAGAATCAATGCGAAGAGAGGGGAAAGATAATCCTATCCTGCTGCTTTGATACTTGGATACCAGACGTTTCACTAATTCATTAAGATTTGAAAAATCACCTGTTGACAATGAGGACAATGAGATTTCCTCGTATCCGGAGCTCTCAATAAGCTTATCGGCTATTTCTACCAGCTCCTCTATCTCCCTCTCCCTTACCGGCCTGTAAATCATACCTGCCTGGCAAAATCGGCAGCCTCTTGTACAGCCTCTGAATATCTCAAGCATTATTCTGTCATGTACAATATCAATGAAGGGTACCACTATTTTGTCAGGAAAATAAGAACCCTTAAGGTTCTTTATTACCCTTTTCCGGATTTTCGCCGGAATATCTTCGCATATCGCTTTTATTTCCTTTATGGTTAAATCCTTGTTATACTCAACACTGTAATACTTAGGTACATATACTCCCCTGACAGAAGCTGCCGTCTTTAAAAACTCATCCCTGGTGCCCCTTGAACTCTTCCACCTTCTGTAATGCTCCATAACTTCCAGCAGCTGTTCCTCACCTTCCCCAAGCATAAAAAAATCAATAATATCATATAGCGGTTCAGGATTGAATGCACAAGGCCCGCCAGCAACAATAAAAGGATGCCCCTCATTTCTTTCGCCGGATCTTAAGGGTATTCCGGCCAGATCCAGCATATTCACGATGTTTGTATAACTCATCTCATATTGAAGGGTAAAGCCCACAAAATCAAAGCTGTCTATAAAGTCCCTGCTCTCCAGACCGAAAAGCTTGATGCCGCTTTTTCTCATTTCTTCTTCCATATCAGGCCACGGGGCAAAAACCCTCTCACAAAAAATATCCTTCTGATTATTCAACAGGTGATATAGTATTTTCATTCCAAGATGTGACATACCAACCTCGTACACATCAGGAAAGCAAAATGCAAATCTTATGTCCACCTCTTCCGGATTCTTATGTACGCTGTTCCATTCTGTTCCTATATATCTTCCCGGCTTTTCCACCTTAGAAAGCAGTTCCTCATATATATACTCCTTAATATTATCGTATTTCATTTATTCCTCCTAAATTATTTTGCTTCACTTCGCTTAGCAAAAGGCAATAGATTTAGCCGTGCTTCGAAGCCCTGCCGTAATCCCATTGCCAATAGCCCACAGCCCATAGCCTATCGTAAACAAATTTTCTGGTCATAATCATATTATTACATAATTATAGTATAAAATTCTACTTAAAGTTTATCTCCCCCGTTAGTTATTTGTCCAATTCTTCCGTCATATCCGTATTTTAGAAAACCTTCTATTATTTCATCTTCATTCAGCATCCTTTTTATCCTGCCCTTTTCATCTGACACTTCTACGCAGCACAAAGTCACAGGGCTGAATTTGTTTACAACCAGTCTTATAGGAGTATTCTCCTGTGCTTTTATAAATCTTTTTCTTATCTGTCCAAGGGCTATCATTGTTTTCTTAGTGTTGTTACCGGTAAACAGATAATAATACGAGCTGTTTTTCTCTTCCTTTAAAGCTCCTATATATATGAAAACAGCTGCAATTATCAATGCCACGCTTCTGCTTCCCGCCATCAGCATGCAGATATTGTATCCCAGAAATAGAAAAGCTGCAATCTTTCCTGCCGAAGCTAATATCTTTGTTGCCTGCCTGTATCCTATGAAGAAGCAAAGCAGATTTCTTGCAATTTTGCCTCCATCCAGAGGTATTACCGGCAGAAGGTTGAACAAGCAAATAATCAGATTATATCTGAAGACTGACTCCAATACCTCCGAATACTCTCTAAAAAAACCGAATGCCAGCGCTAATACGAGGCTTGAGGCAGGCCCTGCTGCTGAAACCACCGCTTCTGCAGTGCCTCCCAGCTTAGATAATTCCTCCATCCTGGATATCCCTCCGTAGGGCATAAGCTCAACTTCATACACCTTGATTCTTAACTTTTTTGCTACTAATACATGTCCGAGTTCGTGAATAATTACACCGGCAAACATTATCAGTGACCGCTGCAGCCAGCCTATAATGCAGCTGACAAATAAAAAAAGGATAAAAAAAATATTTAATTTTATCCTCACAATTTGAACCCCCAATGTTACTAATCATAACTGTCTTTCTATTGTGTTTTAATCAGCATTTCCATAGGGCTGACAGGCTTTCCGTCCTCCTGAATCTCGAAATGTAAATGCGGTCCTGAAGTAATCCCCGTATCTCCTACCTCTCCGATTATTTCTCCCTGTTGAACTTTCTGTCCCTCTTCAACTATTATTTTGTAGCAGTGGGCATAGATTACATCATATTTGCCGCTCCTTATGCATACGTACCTTCCGTATGTTTCATCCTCCCCCACCTTTACTACCGTTCCCGACGAGGAAGACTTTATAGGTGTTCCTACTTCAGCATCTATATCTATTCCGGTATGCATTCTTACTGTTTGAAACACAGGATGGATTCTTTCACCGTATTCCGATGTTATTTCACCTTCTACAGGCATAATGAAGCTTGGGCTGTCTTCAAATATTTCCATCCCCACTTCAGCAACTCCAAGGTTTTTCTTTGCCTCTGGTATTATATTCCCGATGTTCTGAAATGTTCCCAATACTTTTAAAAAATCTATGTTCCAATTTATTGTGGTTCTTATCCCGTCGGAAATCATATTTGTAAAGCCTACATTGATGCTGTTCACCAATAGTACTGCTGCTATGGCTGCAATAGATATAAAGGACTGAATCAGAAACCTGTCCCAAAAACTTTTTTCGCCGTATTTCCTGGGCCTGAAGGCAGTGCTGAATTTTCTATATTCCTTTATGTATTTTGGTCTGGGAATATTTTCAAAATTATTGTTGTTCATATATCCTCTCCCCCAAGGTTCTTTATGAATCAATATATATATATTTGTTTTCCCGGGGAATTATGTCCAAAAAAATGAATAATGCGACGCAGCCAGTTTGCAGTCATATTCGCGGAGCAAGAGGACATGGGGACGTTTCCCCTGTCTCACTGAAAGCGAGACAGGGGAAACGTCCCCATGTCCTTCTTCTCCAAATGTGAAAAAGGATATCTCAGACTACTTGTTGAGTAATTGTAAGATATCCCTCTGTTTCTAAATATTACTATGGCCTTTCATTCTTGTTATGGGTATATTGGCAACCAAAGCGGGTACCGTTGAATTATCAATCTCTCTTTTTGTTCTTGTAAGCTTGATTTCAAGTCCTTCTTCGTCAATTTCCATATAATCAGATATTACCTTAATCAGTTCTCCCTTTATCATTTCAAGAAATTGAGGAGATACATTAGCCCTGTCATGGATCAATACCAGTTTGAGTCTTTCCTTCGCTATATCCTTACTGCTTGCACTTCTGTTAAACCATTTAAACAAGTCCACAACTAACACCTCCTCTTACTGCTTTTTCTTATTCAATCCAAAAAGTCTTGCCATTCTCTTGAAAAAACCATCATCCGATTCAAAATTCATAAATGGAATGTCTTCTCCCATTATCCTTCTTACTATATTCCTGTAGGCTTGTCCCGCCAGAGATTGTTCTATTGCTATGGCTGGTTCTCCCCTGTTGGTGGAAACAACAATCATATCATCATCGGGAACCACCCCCAGAAGATCAATGGCAAGTATATCAATCATGTCGTCAATATTCATCATATCCCCGCGTTTAACCATTTCCATCTTGATCCTGTTTATTATAAGCATAGGATTCCTTAATCCGCTTGCCTCCAAAAGACCAATAATCCTATCCGCGTCTCTTACTGCAGACACCTCGGGAGTAGTAACAACAATTGCCTTATTTGCCCCTGCTATCGCATTCTTGAAGCCCTGTTCAATACCCGCGGGACAGTCCAATATTACATAATCAAACTCCTCTGAAAGATCTCCTACGAGTTTTTGCATCTGTTCGGGGTTCACCGCGTTTTTATCTTTTGTTTGTGCTGCCGGAAGCAGGTACAGGTTAGTATACCTCTTATCCTTTATAAGAGCTTGTCTTTGCCTGCAGACACCTTCTACTACATCCACAAGATCATACACTATTCTATTTTCCAAACCCATTACGACATCCAGATTTCTAAGTCCTATATCTGCATCAACCAGAACAACACTCTTCCCTTTTAGCGACAAACCGGTTCCTATATTAGCCGTAGTAGTTGTTTTCCCAACTCCGCCTTTCCCTGATGTAACAACGATTACTTCACCCATCATACTACCTCCATTATTTATTGTATCAGCCTATATAATGATATCGTATATTCTATCTGTTTTTCAAATATGGCTCAACAACTATCATTCCTTGTTTTACCAATGCAATTTCAGGATTTTCCGGCTCACTGCCCATTCCATCAGGAGACCTTGTTATTATATCTCCTATTCTCAGCTGAGAAGGCTGCATTTTATATGCAGCAATGAATGCACCGTAGTCACCACTGGCTCCTGCATGGATAATTCCTCTTACAGTTCCCAATATTATTACAGATCCGGCCGCTTTAATATGAGCTCCGGGATTCACATCCCCAATTACCACCACATTCCCTTTATACTGAATTAACTGTCCGGATCTGAGTGTTGTTCTGACTATAAGCGCTTCCCCTTTGTATACATATTCAAAAGGAAGCTGTTCCAGCATTTCCGTTCTTTTTACTGCGGAACGCTCCTCCTGTACAAAATGTTTTTTATCACTATAATCTCCTACTACTGTCATGCCATATTCCTGCTCCATTACTTCTCTAAGCTCATCAAACTCTTCCTTAGTCAGTTCCTTTCCCTTGAAGTTCATAACCTTTGCTCCTTCAAAAAAACGCTTGGAAGGCTTGATCTTTCTTTCCAGATTATACTTAATGGTATTCAAATCCATTTCTTCCTTGAGAATTATATATAATCCTTCTTTTGTACCTTTGAATATTACTGCATTTTCAGCCATAGCAGTACCCCCTGTTTCCAGCTGTATCATGTATAAATACTTAGTCTAATATAATTTCTTCATAATTGCTATAAATCCTTCTTTCCTGTGAAAAAAAGCATTTTTTGCCTATGGTACTATTTCATTATCCATATGCATATTGTCTTTTGTCTCCTCGGGAACCAGATAGGCCTCTATTATTTCCCTGGCAACAGGCGCGGGATAATTACCATGGCCTCCCTGAGTTATCATAACCACAACGGCAATCTCGGGCTTTTCATAGGGGGCAAAGGCCGCAAACCATGCATGAGCATCATAACCTTTTCCCACCTCCGCAGTTCCCGTTTTTCCGGATATGATAACCTTGCTGCCGACAAAAGCACTTCTAGCTGTTCCGCCGATTTCGTTGGTAACAGCATACATTCCTTTCTTTATTGCTTCCAGATTGGCCGGCGAAATATCTATCTTCTCAACTACCTCCGGTTGTTTTTGAAGCTTTAGGGTACCATCATAACCTATGACCTTATCTACCAGATACGGCTTATACCTTGTACCCCCATTTGCTATTGTAGCAACTGCATTTACAAACTGAAGAGGAGTGACATCGTTCATTCCCTGTCCTATAGTTGCATTCAATACTTCCCCGGGCTGATATTTACTTCCATGGATATACTGCCATACTCTGTTTATGGATTTGCTATCAGTGATTCCCAGTTCTTTAAGCCTTTTTCGTACCTGGGCTTCGCCGGGATTATCGTCAATATATTTTTTGATTTCATCGCGTATTTCCTGATCATCAATTTTCAGGTTGTTTACAAGATAGTTATCCAAATACCTTTTATACGATGCCTTTTTATTTTCAGGCCCTTCTACGGTTCCTTTATACTCCGAGATTAACTCAATACCAGTATACGCACCGAAGCCGAATTTCTTTGCGTATTTTTCAAATACTTCTCCTCCCATTCTTCTGCCAACCTCAAAGAAGAAATAGTTGCAAGAATTCTTAATTGCTTGGGTTACATTCTGATTGTAATGAGGCCTGCCTGTAGATTTAAAAATGGAGCAGGATGGTGAGACGCCAGGTACTGCCGTATAATAGCCTTTATCATATATCGTCTCTGAAGGTGTTATTACCTTGCTTCCCAATCCTGCCACTGCACTAACCAGCTTCATGGTCGAACCGGGAGGAAGAGTCGCTGAAATCGCATTATTCATAAGCGGCTTTGGGGCATATACATCCTTGCTTTCCGGCTGCAGATCTTTCCAATCCTTACTGCTGATTCCTGCTGCAAATAGATTCGGGTCAAATTTTGGCTCACTTGCCATAGCAAGAACCTTTCCTGTATTCACATCAATTGCCACCGCAGCTCCGGAGGTTGCATTAGGATATGGTTTACCCTTTACTATACCCTTTCTAATATTCTCCATGGTTTTTGCCAATGATTCTTCTGCAATTTTCTGAAGCTTGGCATCAATAGTCAGAAAAACAGTATTACCGGGGACAGGATCTATTTCATTTATTGTATTTATCAGCGTACCGTTTACATCTACTTCTATCTGCCTGGAACCATCCTTGCCCTTAAGGTATTCTTCCATAGAATTCTCTATTCCTGACTTTCCAATCAGATCCTGGGGAGTATATCCTTTTTTTGACAGTTCCTCAAGCTCGCTTCCGATCATACCCATATAACCGATAATATGGCTGGCAAAATCCCCTCCAGCATATGACCTGATGGGCTTCTGGATTATCTCCACCCCGGGAAGGAAAATTTTGCTTTCTTCTATTTTTGCTCTTGTTTCCATCTTGATATTTGCTGCTATCTCTACCGGCTCATAGGCCTTAAATCTGTTCTGTCCGACCAGGTACTTGACAGCCAGGATTTTTTTTGCCTTTTCATCATCGTATATATCTCTGGGAATGTTATATTTGCTGCAAAGTACATCAAATATCTCCCAGGCAGTCTTTTCGGGTTCGAAACCATTGTTTTCCTTCCATTTTAATTCAGACTTCTTATAGTCGAATTGGAAATCATTGACGTCAAAGGGCAGTTCCACCCCTTTTTCATCCCTGAGAATCTCATAGGCTTCGAGATCAATAGTGTCCGGTGGAATGTCATAATCCAGCCTCAGCTTCATAAAAGCATCCCTTGCGGTTGAACCTTCAGGAATACCGTACTTCTTCTTCCAGTTGCTCTCATCATCCTGATATGAAAACCTGATGGGATTTATGAGTATTGGTATTTCATCCTTATAAGTATCACCGTTCTGTTCGATTATATTGATTACAGACAGTGCAATATCATTTAACGTATCCTGGGGTACTTCGGTTTTCATTATATTTACAGAATAGCTCTGCTTGTTTCCCGCAATAAGCCGTCCGAACTTGTCTACAATATGCCCTCTGGGTGCAGTTACTGAAATATTCCTTGTCCTCAAGGTCTCAGACTTTTTTCGGTAATATTCCCCTTTTACCAGCTGCAAGTCTGCCAATCTGAATGCCATAACCAAAAAAATCAAGACTATGACCGCCCTGATGATATCAATCCTATCTTTAAAATATTTCTTAAACATATTATCACCTACCCCCCGAAACCCCTAATATATCCTCTTATCCATAAAAGGAGCTTCATCCAGCTTGTAGACAATCCGATACACAATTGCACCAATTGCCGCATTATATAATGCCTGAGGCAGGATTACCCGCAACAGCATATTCATATATGAGCCCCCTGCAATTGGAAAGTTATTGGAAAAATAAGAAAGCAGTATAAAGCTGTGCTGATAAATAATAATTGCAGCAAGATTAAAAATGAGCGGAGGAATGAAGCTGTTTTTAAATACGTTTTCATGAGCCTGTCCTATTATGTATCCGGTCACCATATAAGACAATGCATTGATACCAATGACTTTCGCATACATAATATCCAACATCAATCCTATTCCAAGACCTGTAAAGGCGCCAAAGGAGCTTCCCCTCAAAATTGCATATGCTACTATTATCATTATCGAAAAATCCGGTTTAATACCGTTGATGCGAGTATATTGAAATAATGTCGATTCAAGAATGACATTAAAAACAGACAGTATGCATATAACTGCTATTCTCACAAGCAACCTCCCATATGTTTCGCGTCAAGCGAAACGTATTCATTGATTCATATGTCGTGAAAAATAATAATTTTTATTCAATAGGTATAATTACAAATACCTCTTCAAGTCTTTTAAAGTCTACAGAAGGCTCTACAGTTACTATTTTCTGCAGCTTTTTCTCCTGCTTCTCCACACTCTTCACTTTGCCTATGTACAGCCCCTTTGGTAAAGTGCTGTACTCTGAAGTAATTATATCATCACCCTTGACTATGTCCGCCTCAAGTTCCATTATTGCCGTAACGTTAGAGTTCGCACTGCCTGAAACAATGCCCATATCCCTTGTCCTGTTTACGATTATGCTTACGGAGCTTCTTTCATCGATTATTGCCATAAGTTTTGAATAATTTGCACCTACCTCGATTACTTTACCAACAAGATAACCATGGCCTGCTATTACAGCATTATTGACTTGAATCCCATCTTTGGATCCTTTATTTATCGTATATACATCATACCAATTCCCTGGATCTCTTCCGGTAACATTGGCTCCAATATATTTGTACTGCGCATTTGCATCCTTGAATTCCAAAAGACTTCTCAGCCTGCTGTTCTCCAGTGCCATTTGTATAAGCTGCCTGTTTTGCTCTTTCAGCTTTTCCACTTCTTCCTTAAGGTTCTCATTCTCGGTTTTAAGATTTCTCAAATCGTATAAGTTCTTAAAGGTATTCTTAAAAAACTCCCCGGAAGAGTAAAATACTCTTTGAACAGGAGTAATAATTCTTCCAAGTAAACCATCAATCACACCAGGTCTTGTCCTACCCTGAGAAGTAAAAGCAATCAATGATATCAACAATATTGATATTAATACAACAGAAACAAGAAGTTTATTCCTAATTCTCATTTTCTACCTCACAAAATCCTATCTCTTATGCCTTATCGAATAAGATTTGCTTATTTCGTCATACTGCTCCAATGCTTTACCTGTACCAATCGCCACACAATCCAACGGATTCTCAGCTATCTGCACCGGC
The DNA here is from genome assembly GCA_012519325.1 of Gracilibacteraceae bacterium. Classification (GTDB taxonomy): domain Bacteria; phylum Bacillota; class Clostridia; order Lutisporales; family Lutisporaceae; genus BRH-c25. The sequence goes on from JAAYQK010000358.1 coordinate 12,191, forward strand.
ATTCCTGTTTCGTGCTTAACTAAAGTATCCAATCCGTGAAGAAGAGCCCCGCCTCCTGAAAGCATTATTCCTCTTTCCATTATATCGGCAGCCAGCTCAGGAGGTGTCTTCTCCAGAGTACCCTTTATTCCGTCCAGAATAATTGCAACAGGCTCTCTTAAAGCTTCAAGAATTTCCTCCGTAGTGACTGTTATAGTTTTTGGCAAACCCGTAACCAGGTCTCTTCCTTTAATCTCCATTGAGCTTTCTACCTCACGGGGATATGCGGAACCGACTACAATTTTTATCTCCTCCCCGGTACGCTCTCCAATTGCCAGATTATACATTCTTTTTATGTAATGCACAATTGCCTCATCCTGCTTATCGCCGGCCGCCCTTATGGATTTGCTTGTCACAATTCCTCCCAGGGAAATTACTGCGATCTCGGTAGTGCCTCCCCCCATATTGACTATCATGCTGCCGGTTGGTTCTCCAACTGGTAAACCAGCTCCAATTGCTGCTGCCATCGGCTCTTCAATAAGTCTTGCAGTACGTGCCCCTGCCTGCATTGCTGCCTCTTCAACAGCTCTTCTCTCAACTTCTGTTATACCTGAAGGCACACTAACAAGAACCCTGGCCTTACCTACCGGGGAACCTGCATAAGCTCTCCCTATAAAATACTTTATCATTTTTTGTGTAACATTAAAGTCGGCAATTACTCCATCCTTCATAGGCCTTATTGCTATAATATTGCCAGGGGTTCTGCCGATCATTTTTTTTGCTTCGTCACCTACGGCCATAACAGTATTGGTGTCAATCTTCATAGCAACAACAGACGGTTCCCTTACAACAATTCCTTTACCCCTTACATACACCAGTGTATTTGCAGTACCTAAATCTATACCTATTTCTTTTGACAAGAAATTGAACAAACCCATAAATTATATGTCCTCCTTAGCAAAATGCGAGCATCAATTTTACAACAACTTTTACTGTATAAAGGCAAAATTAGTTATATAAACCTTTATATATGATTTACAAATAGAAAACAAGTTATTCAACGTTATATCAATCCTTTTTCTTTCATGCTGACATATTTGCCGTCTCCTATTATAATATGATCAACAAGTTCAATACCGATAAGTTTCCCTGCTTCAACAATCCTTGCAGTTATTGATATATCCTCGCTGCTGGGAGACGGATCACCGCTGGGGTGATTATGCACCATGATAATACTGGCACTTGACTTCCTTATTGCAGGATTAAAAATCTCCCGGGGATGCACAATGGAAGCATTCAAGCTTCCTATTGAAATTTCCTCCACAGATATCAAATTGCATTTTACATTCATCAATACAAGCTTCATGTGCTCCTTCTTAAGATATCTCATTTCTTCCATAAGCAAACCGGCAACATCCTGAGGACATTTTATCGGCTTTTCCTCTCCAGGCTCAAAAGCAGCCAGGCGTTTACCCAACTCTAACGCTGCCTTGATTTGTGCCGCTTTTGCTCTGCCGATTCCATTGATAGAATTCAGCTGTTCAATATTACTTTCTGCCAGGTATCTCAGCCCCTGCCCCTGTACCAGTATCCTATGGGCCAGGGATATCGCACTTTCTTCTTTGGTCCCGGTCCGGAGCAGTATGGCAAGAAGCTCTGCATTGGATAGCACTGAAGCCCCGTGTCTTACAAGGCGCTCCCGTGGTCTTTCCTCCTCCGGAAGGTCCTTTATTGTGATATGATCTTCCATCATCTTCATACCCTCCAGGCAAAAATCTAGATAAGCTTTACTCCGAAATGCTCCAGCATCTTTCTCAACCGGAATATAGGAAGCCCAACGACATTAAAGTAGTCTCCCTGAATTTTCTCAACAAATAGTGAACCCAAGCCCTGTATTGCATATGCTCCCGCCTTGTCTTCAGGTTCACCGGTGTTTATATATGAAGTTATCTCATCCTTGCTTAATTTCTTTATTTTTACCTTAGTGCTTTCATGTTCGGTCAGGCTTTCCCCTGTTGCAGTATTTATAATGCTGACTCCAGATATCACAAGGTGCTGCTTCCCGCTAAGCTTAGCCAGCATGCAGAAAGCTTCTTCCCTGTTTCTGGGTTTTCCCATTATTTCATCGCAGTAGACAACTGTATCTGATCCGATAACCAATGCTTCTTCCTTTATGGACTCGGATACATCCTTTGCTTTCATATAAGCAAAATACTCAACCAGTTTTACAGGCGGCAGCTGAACTCTACTCTCTTCAAAATTTGACGGTATAACTTCAAACTTAACACCTGTCTGAGACAACAGTTCTTGCCTCCTTAGTGAATTTGACGCCAGTATTATTCTCATTTATCTCACCTGTACAATCTGTTCAATACTAAAGCCTTCTATATATATATATATCGCAATTACAATTCCTAGTATACTGAACATATTTATATTGAAATTAAAACCAAAGGTAAGCCTGAGTACATGAAAATCCCACTCATGTGCTGAAACTCCCAGATTGTATCCATACTTAAGTACAGGAAAATAGTTGCCCAGCAGTTCACCCAAAAAGCCGCCAACAACCAATCCGCATACAACCATCAGAAGCATTATCCAAGCATTTCCGCCGCTTCCTCTCCTCAACACATTCAACTCCTCTATCCGCTTCTATATGCAAGCAATTTATGAATTCCTTAAGTTTTAGTTTAACATTTTAAATACCGGACTTCAACTTCATTTAGCGTATGAAACCAACATTTCATATATATAATTGTATAATTCATATCAAAAAAGAAGAATGCGATGCATTCTTCTTATCTCATTTCTATGGCATCCTTGGGGCATTTTTCAAAGCATTGTGCACAGCCGACGCATTTGTCCTCCAGCACCTTATGCTTTCCCTTCAGTTCTCCCTCAATTGCCCCGAAATTGCAATTTTTTGAGCAGATTGTACAGCCTATGCATTTGTCATCATTTATGAATGCTTTTTTCCTCTCTGCAAAATTGGCATATATGGTTTTGGTAGGGCACACCTCGGCGCACATCATACAGTTTACACACTTGCTGTAATCTATCTTCGCAACGTTGTTTTCAACCTTTATAGCGTCAAACCTGCATGCTTTTACACATTTCTGACAAGCGATACATCCGACCTTGCAGGCTTGCATTGTGGCTTTGCCTTTATCCTGATTCCTGCAAAGCACTCTTACCTTCTTGGATATTGGGACTAGTTCAATAATTCCCTTCGGGCACACCGCTATGCATTTCTTGCAGGCCGTACACTTTTCTTCATCAACAACAGCAACTCCATTTACAATATGAATAGCATCAAAGGGGCATTCCCTCACACAGGTACCAAATCCTGTGCATCCATAGCGGCAGCTTTTTGAACCTCCGGCAAGCATTTCTGCCGCCTTGCAGTCTTTTATCCCATAATACTCGTATTTTTCCATTGCATTTTCACTATCACCGCAGCAAATCACCCTTGCAACCTGACGTTCAGCTGAGTCGGCTTCAACACCCATAAGCTTCGCAATTTTCTCAGCAAGCTCTGCTCCACCAACCGGGCAACCGGATATAGGTGCATCACCTCTTACGATTGCCTCAGCCAGGGCATCACAGCCTGCATACCCGCATCCGCCGCAATTTGCACCCGGCAAAATATCTCTTATGTCTGTAATCCTAGGGTCAACTTCAACAGCAAATTTTTTTGATGCATATGTCAGCACAATACCGAAAAAAATCGCCATTCCCCCTAAAACTATTACAGGCAATCCTATACTATTAAACAAGGTAGTCACCTCTACTTTCTATATATAACTACAGCAAACCGCTGAAAAGGCCGCTGAATCCCAGGAAAGCAATAGAAAACAGGCTGGCTGCAATCATTGCTATCGGGAAGCCTTCCAGGGCTTTTGGTATTGGAGCCAATTCAAGCCTTTCCCTGACACCCGCAAAGAGTATTATTGCCAGTGAAAAACCCAAACCTGCGCCTACGCCGTTAATTAATGACTCAATCAGATTATAGCTTTTATCAATGTTCAGTATCGCAACACCCAAAACTGCGCAGTTGGTAGTAATAAGCGGCAGATATATACCAAGGGCTTGATACAGTGTCGGGCTTGTCTTTTTAATAACCATCTCAACGAACTGAACAAGGCCTGCAATTACAAGTATGAAGGCTATAGTCTGCATATATCCTATATTCATGGGATCAAGTATAAAAATTTGCACAGCCCAGCATATTACGGATGCAAGGCCCATTACAAATGTAACAGCAACACTCATTCCCACAGCTGTGTCTATCTTCTTTGATACTCCCAGGAACGGGCATATACCCAAGAACTGAGAGAGGACAAAGTTATTTATGAATATTGCACTGACAATGATTAATCCTAATTTCATCTATATCCTCCTCCTTAACTCTTTCTCGGGCTGGTAATTTTATTAAATGCCGCAATGGAAAGTCCATATACCAGGAAGCCCCCGGGAGGCAGTATCATCATTAAAACAGGTTCAAAAGACTCGCCAAATAGTGGCATTCCGAGGAATGTACCTGCACCGAGAATTTCTCTTACTGCACTTATTATTGTAAGTGCTGCCGTAAATCCCAATCCCATTCCCAAGCCGTCCATAACTGAATTAATAACTGGATTTTTTGCTGCAAATGCTTCAGCTCGCGCAATTATTATACAGTTAACAACTATAAGAGGAATATATATTCCCAGAGATTTATCCAATGCAGGTGAAAATGCCTGTATAAGCATCTGAACTATTGTAGTAAACGTTGCAATTACAACAATATATATCGGAATTCTAACTTCATTTGGTACTATTTTCTTAATCAGCGAAATGATAAGGTTTGAACCTATAAGAACTGCAGTAGCCGCAATTCCCATACCTATGCCATTGAATACGGCAGTAGTAAGAGCAAGAGTAGGGCAAGTTCCAAGGACTAACCTGAATGTGGGATTCTCTTTTATAAGTCCGTTGCTGAAATCTTTCCAAAGATTCATTTTGTTCACCTCCAAATTTATTCTACTTACCTGATAATTCTCTTGCCGCCTCAAGGGCCTGGTTTACTCCCTCCGCTACTGCCCTTGATGTAACTGTCGCCCCAGATAATGCGGCAATTTCATTATCCTTTGGAGTACCGCTCTTAATAACGTTTATTGTATTGTCCCAGGTCTTTCCTTTAAACTGATTCTGGAACTTGGGAGTTGCTGAATTCTTTCCAAGCCCTGGAGTCTCAGTGTTATTTCCGACTTTAATTCCTTGAATAATCCCATCCGTACCGATACCTACAACTACATCTATAGCTCCTCCGTAGCCTTTCGGAACCACTTTTACAGCATATCCTACAACCTCTTCTCCAGCTTTTGCTGTATATATTTCTGTTATGAAATAATACTTTCCATTGGATTTTATTTTGGAAAATGTATTATCATCCAAAATTTCAAATGCGTCAGCATCAGGAAGCACTTCTTTTCTTGCTTCATCATTAGCCCTTACAATCTGCTCTTGTATTCTATCGTGAGTTATTGCATTTGTATAGCCCAGTGATGCAGCCATAACAGCACATACAAGAAACAAAACTCCAGTCAATCCGATATAATCACGCACTTTTCTTCACCTCCCCAAATTTCCTGGGCACTGTATATTTATCAATGAGGGGTGCAGCAAGGTTCATAAGAAGTATGGAATATGAAACTCCCTCCGGATAGCCTCCAAAAAATCTGATTACAGAAGTCAGAAAACCGCAACCTATTCCGAAAATTATCTGCCCTTTCGGAGTCATTGGAGATGTTGAGTAATCCGTAGCCATGAATATTGCACCCAGGAAAAGTCCTCCTGCAAGTACATGATAAATCATAGCGGAAGAGTCAAAGCCTCCGAAAAGGAACGTAAGTACTGCTACTGTACCTATATAAGTAGCAGGTATTCTGATATTTATAACGCCTCTATACAAGAGGTAAGCTCCGCCAATAATAAGCGCCAGTGCAGATGTCTCACCTATACACCCGCCTATATTGCCAACAAACATATCCCATAAGCCGGGAAGTGCTTGTCCTGCTGCTTCACCGCCCTTTAAAATTGCAAGGGGTGTTGCTGTAGAAACAGCATCCGCTCCTGGCGCAACCCAGTTTGTCATTTTTGCAGGAAATGAAGCAAGAAGCATCGCTCTGCCTGCCAAAGCAGGATTTATAAAATTAAAGCCTAATCCTCCGAAGCATTGTTTGGCAATTGCTATTGCAAATATTGAACCAATTGCAACCATCCAAAGAGGAAGTGTAACAGGCACGTTAAAAGCAATGAGTATACCGGTAACTACAGCACTCAAATCATTAACAGTAATAGGTTTTTTCAATATTATCTGCATAACGGCTTCAGTTGCTACTGCAAATATTACAGCAGTAACCGTAAGAGTCAATGCATTTAATCCGAAGTAAAATACACCAGCTAAAAGCGCAGGCATAAGTGCAATTATTACATCCAGCATTATCCTCTGGGTAGTCTCCCCAGATCTAATATGCGGTGATGATGATACCAAAAATCTGCTATTTTCCATTTTTCCCCCTCCCATCATTTAGACTGGGCTTTTTTACGCCTAGCCAGTATTTCTCGTTTTGAAACCCTTATTGAATCAACAAGGGGCCTCTTGGCAGGGCAAACATAAGAACAGGATCCGCATTCAATGCAGTCCATTGCATTTAAAGCTTCCGCCTGATCATGCCTGTTGGCAAGAGAGTACATGCTGATATTGACAGGCATAAGGTTTATCGGACATGTTTCAACACATTTGCCGCACTTTATGCAGTTGGAAGGTTCAGGCAGCCTGGCTTCTTCTTCCGATAGTACCAGTATCCCCGATGTACCTTTTATTGCCGGTATATCAAGTGAAAACTGGGTTATACCCATCATGGGCCCCCCAGCAATGACCTTACCCACCTTGCCCTTAAGCCCTCCGCATTGTTCTATTATATCCCTGAAAGATGTTCCTATCTTAACTAAAAGATTCTTTGGGCTGTTTACCCCAGCCCCTGTGACAGTAACTATCCTTTCAATCAAAGGCATGCCTGTCTTAATTGCTTTTGCTACTGCTGCCGCTGTTCCTACGTTGTTAACTACAACTCCGGCATCAGCCGGCAGTCCCCCGGATGGAACCTCCCGGCCGGTACATGCATAAATAAGCTGCTTTTCAGCCCCTTGAGGATATTTAGTCTTGAGTGCCACTACTTCAATATCTGCAACGTCTTTGGCTGCTTCAAAAACCTTCTCTATTGCATCAGGCTTGTTAGTCTCGATACCAATATATCCTTTTTTAACTCCCAGGGCTTTCATTAGTGCCTGCAGCCCAAACACCACATTTTCAGGATATTCAAGCATCAGCCTGTGGTCTGAAGTCAGATAAGGCTCACATTCGGCACCGTTTAATATTACTGTATCCACCTTTTTGTCCGGCGGCGGAGCAAGCTTGACATGGGTTGGAAAAGTAGCTCCTCCCATACCGACTATACCCGCTTCTTTTATTATGTTCTTTATATCCTCAGCTGAAAGGACTGAAATATCTCCTTTTGGAACCACCTGATCCGAAACTATGTTCTGCATGTCAGACTCAATTACTATACAAGGAACCGCCATTCCTCCCGAATACAGCCTTGGCTCTACTGCTGTAACCTTCCCCGATACACTGGAATGAACCGGAACCGATACAAATCCTTTAGCCTCCCCTATTTTCTGCCCTACCTTCACCTCATCACCAATCTGCACAATAGGTTCACAAGGAGCACCTATATGCTGCTGCATGGGGATTACAACAACCTTTGGTTCATTAGCCCTCTCTATCGGCAGGCTTTCAGTTGCCTTCTTACTGTCCGGTGGATGAGTCCCGCCTTTAAATGTCAATGTTCTTATATTCAATTTGCTCACCCCTTAATTTATATGAATAATGCAATTACTATATTGAGACCTCATAAGCTCACAATTAGTACATATTCGACGCGTGTATACAAAATCCTTTAGTTATATTCTTTTTTGCTCGTCAATCTTTTAACACTATTTAAGTACCTTAGCAACTTTACAAAAAACTCCCCAAGCGTTTCAATAAGGCGGGAGGATACATCTGCAGCCCAGTTATTTATTCCTGAATTTGATAATAATATTTTTGAGGTGAAGAATAATCTATGATAATTATTTATAACTGCTATGGAGCACACATTCTTCCATACTTGCTTCGGCAATACATCTTAAAAGGATTCCTGCGGACAGAATACCCACAAGACAGGAAATCCTGAATTTAGAATATTTCAACAAGCTGACTTATAAGGATATGGGTCATCTGTTGTTCCATGGAAGAGATGAATACGGAAATCAGGTATACTCTGTAGGCCGGGGAATCTCAAAAGCATTGATACCCGCAATGCGAAATCCGGCAATCACCTTATGCCGGAATTCACCCTTTGACGAGCGTTTTTTGTTTATAAACTGCTCATCTACCGTTCCTCCTTTAATGACCTTGGGCGGCTTCTTTTCAAGAGGCCTTCACCTGGATTTCATCGGAGTGCCTCTTCTTACGGCAGGTGTGCATCAGACATATTATAATATAACAAAGCTGATTGAAAAGTCAAAGGAAATTTGTCTCGAATATTCTAAAGAATACCTGGTTATTGATATTGATGAAAAAGGCCGCCTCAGTGTTTACAACTAAGACAGCCTTTTTTGGTTTTTGTATCTTCGATGTTATCTACTATTTCTTTATTATTGCCTTAAATGGGCATTTCTCCATACATACTCCGCATTTAATACACTTGCTTGAATCAATAACATAAGGACTTTTCGGCACTCCCGATATAGCTGATACCGGGCAGTTCTTGGCACATATTCCGCAGCCCTTGCACTTGTCTTCAAGTATTTTGTAATTCAACAGTGCGTTACATACACCAGCGGGACAACTTTTTTCTTTTATATGAGCTTCATACTCATCTCTGAAATACTTTATAGTCGAAAGAACAGGGTTCGGAGCTGTTTGTCCCAATCCACACAAAGCTGAAGCTTTGATATTCTTTGCAAGATTTTCAAGCTTTTCGATATCGCCCTCTTCACCCTTGCCTTCAGTTATCCTACCCAGGATTTCCAGCATTCTCTTTGTACCTTCACGGCATGGCGTACATTTTCCGCAGGATTCATCAACTATGAAATCCATAAAGAACCTTGCTATGTCAACCATGCAGTTATCTTCATCCATAACGATCATACCGCCGGAACCAATGATTGAACCCAATGCTCCAAGGCTTTCATAGTCAATTGGCGTATCAATATATTCCATGGGAATACATCCTCCCGAGGGTCCCCCCGTCTGAACGGCTTTAAATTTCTTTCCGTTCGGACAACCCCCGCCTATTTCAAAAATTACCTCTCTTAATGTCGTTCCCATAGGAATTTCAACAAGACCTGTATTGTTTATCTTTCCGCCCAGCGCAAATACCTTTGTACCTTTTGACTTTTCAGTTCCCATGCCTGCAAACCACTCGGGACCTTTTAGGAATATAACAGGAATATTGGCATAGGTTTCAACATTATTAAGTATTGTAGGCTTTGCAAACAATCCTTTATTTGCAGGGAACGGAGGCCTTGGCCTTGGCATACCTCTCTGTCCTTCAATGGAAGCTATGAGAGCTGTTTCTTCGCCGCATACAAAGGCTCCTGCTCCAAGTCTCAATTCAATATCAAATTTAAAACCTGTTCCCATTATATTATCTCCAAGCAGGCCATACTGCCTTGCCTGGCCTATTGCTATCCCTAGGCGTTTAACAGCTATCGGATATTCCGCCCTGCAATATATATACCCTTGGTTGGCACCAATAGCATAACCGGCAATAGTCATAGCTTCAAGTATTGAGTGAGGATCTCCTTCCAGAATGCTCCTGTCCATGAACGCACCCGGATCTCCTTCGTCAGCATTACAAAGAACATATTTCTGATCATTTACTGATTTTGATGCAAAATC
>JAAYQK010000359.1 GCA_012519325.1 Gracilibacteraceae bacterium
TATGGCAATTTTCGAAGCTGTTCACGGAAGTGCACCAGATATTGCCGGCAAGGGAATTGCAAACCCTACGGCTATTATCCTGTCAGGTGCAATGATGCTTGACTATCTTGGCGAAAAGGAGAGGGCTGAAAGGATAAGGAAAGCCGTGCTGAAAACTATAGAAGGCCAAAGCATATTGACGGCAGACATGGGAGGCACTGCCACAACCAAAGAATTCACAGAAGCCATAATAAATAATTTATGATGAACTGAATAGGATAAGGAGGCGCTAAGGTGAACAAAATATTTGAAAACAATCCGTTAATAAATGAATTAGCTGAAAAAGCAGCTTTAAATGATTTTATCAAGCCTGAATATTACGAAAAGTATAAAGTTAAAAGAGGATTAAGAAACGAGAACGGAACCGGTGTTCTTGTCGGCCTCACATCTGTCGGTTCAGTCGTAGGCTACAGGATAGAAGGCGGCTGGAAGTTTCCGGCTGAGGGCGAATTGTATTATAGGGGTATAAATGTAAAAGCTTTGACAGAGGGCTTTAATAAGGAAAAAAGGAGGGGATTTGAGGAAATTGCATATTTGCTTTTATCCGGAGAGCTTTCCACTGAAGAATCTCTAAAAGAGTTTAACAGGATATTGGATGAATGCAGGGAATTGCCCAAAGGGTTTACTGAAAATATGATATTGAAAGCACCCAGCAGGGATATTATGAACATGCTGCAAAGGAGTATTCTGGTGCTTTATTCCTATGACGACAATCCTGACGATATTTCAATAAGTAATGTACTCAGGCAGAGTATAGAACTGATTGCCAGATTTCCAACCATTATATCCTATGGTTATCAGGCAAAGGTTCATAATTTTGACAGAAAGAGCCTTTTTATTCATGCTCCCAAGCCTGGGATCGGTACGGCTGAAAACATTCTTCACATGATACGTCCCGACAATGGCTATACCGAAGTTGAAGCCGAGACTCTGGATCTTTGCATGGTTCTGCATGCCGATCATGGTGCCGGCAACAATTCCTCCTTTGCCACTCATGTTGTATCATCAAACGGAACGGATACCTATTCTGCAATAGCCGCTGCAGTAGGCTGCCTGAAAGGACCGAAGCACGGCGGTGCGAACATTATGGTAAAAAACATGGCAGATAATATACGGGAGAATGTTCCCGACTGGGGCAACAGGGGAAAGCTGAAGGACTATCTGCTTAAAATAATCAGGAAGGAGGCATTTGACAGAAAAGGCTTGATTTACGGAATGGGACATGCAGTTTATACATTATCGGATCCCAGGGCAGTTCTGCTGAAGAAGAAAGCCCATGAGCTGGCAGTGGAAAAAGATGCATTGGAGGAATTTGAATTATATAAGAATATAGAAGAGCTTACTACTGAGCTTTTTAAATCATTGAAAGGAAATGATGTGCATATTCCTGCAAATGTGGATCTCTATTCAGGCTTTGTATATGACAAGCTGGGCATACCCCGTGAATTATTTACTCCCATATTTGCTGCATCCCGTGTTGCAGGCTGGTGTGCACACAGGATTGAGACCATTGCCGGAGATAACAGGATTATCAGACCCGCTTATGTGGATGTCCGGCCCAAAATGGATTACATTCCTCTGTCGGAAAGATGGTAGTAGTCCCCAATGTTTTTGCACAGCTTGTATAATTCTCAGGATTGTTGTAGAATATACTATGTTCTAATTGTGCATACACATAAAAAGCAGCCAATTCGAGGATGATACAATGAGTGCTGATATTTTTCTGGTTTTTCTTCTAATATTGTCAAAGCTTATGATTTTTAACGGAATGATAGATCGGACGGGTATAGGAAGCATACCTTTAATTGCTTCTGCAGCCGGAACAGTGTTGATACTGATTTTTTGGGCCGGCTTGCTGCCAAAGAAAGTCCGATTTCCGCTTTTTATTATACTTGACTGTGTAGTAACATTTATAATAATAGCAGATTTATTATTTTTCAGATATTTCAGTGATGTGCTTTCAATGCCCCTATTGGCGCAGGCTTCTGTCGTATCCTCGGTGAAAAGCAGCATAGTAAGTCTATTTCATGCATCTGACCTTATATTTATAGCTGACCTTCCGCTTTTGCCTTTTATATCGGCCAGAGTAGGCAGGTTTAATAAAAAACGCAAAGTACGTTTTGGGAAAAGAATCCTCTGCTCCTTGTCAGTCCTTGTCATAGGCATCGGCCTGTCCGGCTATGGTGTATATGAGCTGTTGAAGACTCAACCCCATATATTCAAATCCTTTTATGACAGGGTTTATATTGTTCAGAATATAGGGCTGCTGGGCTTCCACGGCATAGATGCCTATCAGTATTTTAAATATAAAGATAAAGGGGCATTACCCCTTTCTGAGGATAAGAAGAAGGAGATAGTTGAATTCCTTAAAGACAAGAAATCTGAGCAGCCGTCTTCACCTTGGCTTTTCGGAATCGGAAAGGGTAAGAATCTGATTGTGATTCAGGTTGAAGCACTGCAGGAGTTTGTTATAGGAAGAAGCATAGAGGGGCAGGAAATTACCCCGAATCTGAACAAATTGATAAAAAACAGCCTGTACTTCGACAACTATTATACCCAGACGGCAGGGGGAGGGACATCTGATGCGGAGCTTCTCTCCAATGTGTCGATGTATCCTGCCAGGGACGGAGCCACATACATAAGGTTTCCCCTGAACGATTATTACTCTCTTGCCGGCAGGCTTTCGGAAGAGGGATATTGGACCTCTGTGATGCACGCTTACAGGCCCGGCTTCTGGAACAGGAGCGTAATGTACAAGACGCTGGGGTTTGATGAGTTTATTAGCAAGAATGATTATATTCCCGATGAGATTAGCGGGATGGGACTTACCGACAAATCCTTTTTCAGGCAGTCTCTTGAATTTATGGAGAAATACAATGAACCGTACTATGCTTTTTTAATAACCCTGACCAGCCACTTTCCCTATGACAATGATAAGAAACATTTCAGCAGCTTTAATACCGGCAAATATAAGGATACTTTCTTAGGTAACTATCTTGAAGTTATTCATTATGCCGACGAAGCCCTTGGGGAATTCATTGATGAGCTGGAGAAAAGAGGGATATTGGAACGCTCGGTGCTGGCCGTATATGGGGATCATTTCGGGATACCCAGGGATAAAAAGGAATACCTGGCTGATTTTCTCGGATTGAAGGAGATGGATGACTATAATTGGGTGAAGCAGCAGAGGGTGCCCCTTATTATCCGTTTACCTGAGGGAAAATATAAGGGTACAAGACATACAGCCGGCGGGGGACTTGATTTTATGCCTACAATATTGAACATCCTGGGGGTTGACAGCAGCAATATACCGATGCTGGGCAGGGATTTGCTGAACTCGCCGGAAGGAATGGCGGTGCTGCGCCATGGGTATTTCATTACCGACAAGTACATTTGCCTGACTTCCAAGGGTATTGCCTATGATGCGGAAACAGGCAGCAAATACCCTGTGGAAAAGCTTGAAAATGAGAAAGATATGGCAGCCAGGCAGCTTCAGTATTCGGATATGATTACTGAGTACAATCTGGTGAAGGAACTTACGGAATATCTGAAGAATGCGCCATAGCGGCATTCTTCTTTTATTTTGAAGCATTCCTGATCTTGTCGTTCAGTTCCTCCAATACCGCTTTGTGTTCACTGCTGCCGAAAATCCTTCTTGCTTCTTCAATATCGTATTCCATGGCATCCGCAAGCCCGTAAGCCAGCTTGA
>JAAYQK010000360.1 GCA_012519325.1 Gracilibacteraceae bacterium
AAAACATGTTTGATGCACCTCCTGGTAACATCATATCGGGAGGTGTATTATTTCTGCGAATAAAAGCAGGGATGTATAATACAGTTGAAGAATATACTAAGCATGAACAGTATTAATTAGTTCCACCATATAAGGAGGAGTAAAAATGTATCCGGGATATATAACGGATGTAAAAGGTATAAAGGTTGGGCACAGTCAATCCGAGAAGGGTATGACCGGTTGTACGGCGGTTATTTGCGAAAAGGGTGCTGTCGGGGGAGTGGATGTTAGAGGCTCTGCACCGGGAACCAGGGAAACGGACTTGTTGAAGCCGGATAAGCTGGTAGACAGGATTCATGGGGTAGTATTGTCCGGAGGAAGTGCCTTTGGGCTTGAAGCCGCCTCGGGAGTGATGAGGTATTTGGAAGAGCAGGGAATCGGCTTTAATGTAGGTGTTACAAAAGTACCTATTGTGACTTCTGCCGTTATTTTTGACCTGAATATAGGAGATTACAGGATCAGGCCTGATTTGCAGATGGGTTACGATGCGGCAGGGAGCGCTTCGACGGAAGAAAGGAGACAAGGCAATGTCGGCTGCGGAATGGGAGCAACAGTGGGAAAGATTTTCGGCCCTGAGCATGCTATGAAATCCGGATTGGGGAGTGCTTCTGTCAATGCCGGGGAGCTTATAGTGTCTGCAATGGTATCGGTAAACAGCTTCGGAGATGTTTATGACTATGAAACCGGCAGGCAGCTGGCAGGAGTGTATGACTATGGAAAAAGAAAAATGCTGAATACATATGAAATAATGATAAGGGAAGGCAGAGCGTTAGGTTTTCCCATGAGGAATACAACCATAGGAGTGGTCGCCACAAATGCCGTATTAACTAAAGCTGAAGCGAATAAAATTGCAGCCATGGCTCAGAATGGTTTTGCCAGATCAATAAATCCGGTGCATACCATGCTGGATGGGGACACAATATTTACTATGGCTACCAACGAGATAAAATCAGACATCAACCTTGTCGGTACTATGGCCGCTGAGGCGGTTTCACGGGCAATAACCAATGCTGTAATGTATGCCGGGTCATGTAATGGATTACTTGCCTGCTGTGATATTTAATATAAATTTATTGTATTTCTGCAAAAATCCTATTATAATATTCTTGAAGCCAGCATCCGTAAGGAGCTGGACTGGATATGGTTATAAACAATATGGTTTACGACTGGTATCCAAATATGGAACTAGAGCGGAGGTATTAAAATGTTGGCAGTAAAGAAATTTGACGTAAGAAAGATGGTTATTGTCGGGGTATTGGGAGGTGTATCCGCAGTTCTGGGCATGACGCCTTTGGGATTCATACCCGTAGGACCGACAAGGGCAACTATAATGCACATTCCTGTGATAATAGGTGCTATTTTGGAAGGCCCGATTGTTGGCGCACTTGTAGGGCTTATATTCGGACTCTTCAGTATTTTTCAGGCTTTAACAAATCCCACGCCTGTGTCCTTTGTTTTTCTTAATCCATTGGTTTCGGTGGTGCCGAGAGTACTGATAGGTATTATTTCCTATTATGTATTTGAAGCTTTGAGCAATCTTGGGAACAAAAAGACCATAGGAATTCTTAATGCCATCTGGATAGGAATAGCAGGCTACCTGAGCTATGGTATTTATAAGAATGTTGTTGATGCCAAAAGTGTCTGGATGATAGTTGTGAATGTTGCCCTGATAGTTGTGACAGCAGCAATAGCATTTTTGGCAAACAAGAAGCTGAGAGGTAAAACACTGGATATAGTAGTATCAACTATTGCAGGGACATTGACCAATACGGGGCTGGTTTTGAGCCTGATATATCTTATATACGCGGAAAGCTTTGCAAAGAGCCTGGGACAAGACCCCGGGCTGGCAAGAAAAATAATTCTGGGCATAGGCATTGCAAACGGAATACCGGAGATAATTATTGCGATATTGATTGTAACCAGTGTGGTAGGCGCTTTAAGAAGAACTGAATAGACAGGCTCCCGAAATGCCTATATATTTACAACCCAGGCACCTTCTGTTAGTATATTGACAGAAGGTGCTTTTGAAATTTTTGGCTAAAATACAGTGAAAGGAGCGGCATTTATGTACTCTGATAATAAAATATGGATTGCCAAAGGCGATAAACCTGTTTACCTTTTGCCCAATATGGCAAATCGCCATGGCTTGATAGCGGGAGCGACCGGTACGGGTAAAACAATTACTCTCAAGGTAATGGCAGAGTCTTTCAGCGACATGGGGGTTCCTGTTTTTCTTACGGATATTAAGGGAGACCTGGCAGGGCTGTCGGAGAAGGGCAGCGATAATCCCAATATGGCAGAGCGAATAGCAAAGCTGGGAATAGAGGGCTTCAGTTACAAATCATATCCCGTGTGTTTTTGGGATGTATTCGGAAAGGGAGGCCATCCTGTACGCACCACGGTTACTGAAATGGGGGCTTTGCTGCTGTCGCGGCTGCTGGGACTGAATGATACACAATCCGGTGTACTGAACATAGTATTCCGGGTAGCGGATGAGAATGGAATGCTTCTGTTGGATCTGAAGGACTTAAGTGCTATGCTCAGGTATGTGGGTGAAAACTCAAAGGAATACACCTTGAAATATGGAAATATAGCCGCTCAAAGCATCGGGGCAATTCAGCGCAGCCTGATTTTTCTGGAGGATCAGGGGGGTGCACATTTCTTTGGAGAGCCCGCCCTGGATATTTATGACTGGATGAGGACCGATTCCGACGGACGGGGATACATCAACATACTGCACTGCGTGGAGCTTTTCCACAGCCCTGTATTGTATTCCACATTCCTGCTGTGGATGCTGTCCGAGCTTTTTGAAGCTTTGCCGGAGACAGGGGATGTAAGCAAACCCAAGCTGGTATTTTTCTTTGATGAAGCCCATCTTTTATTTGATGATACGCCAAAAGTCCTGCTGCAAAAAATTGAGCAGGTGGTTAGGCTGATACGTTCCAAAGGGGTAGGGGTATATTTTATTACACAGAACCCGATGGATTTACCGAAGGATGTGCTGGGCCAACTGGGAAACCGTGTGCAGCATGCATTGCGTGCTTATACCCCGGCAGAGCAGAAGACCGTCAGAGCAGCTGCAGAGACCTTCAGGACGAATCCTGCCTTTGATACGGAAACTGCCATAACAGAGCTGGGTACCGGGGAGGCATTGGTGTCATGCCTGGATTCCGAAGGAATCCCGGGTATGGTGGAGCGTGCATTCATTCTGCCTCCCCAAAGCAAATTCGGAACAATAGATGACTTTGCCCGTCTCAGGATAGTTAATTCCTCACCCGTGAGCGGCAAGTATGATACCGAGGTGGACAGGGAATCTGCTTACGAGATGTTACAGGCAAAGGCAATTCAGGAGGAGAAAGCTAAAAAAGAAGAGAAGGAACGTAAAGAGCGGCAGAAACAGTTGGAAAAGGAAGAAAAAGAGAGGGAAAAGGCTCAGAAAAGAGAGGAAAGCCGAAAATATAACAGAAAGACTTTAGCTGAAAGAGCAGCCGACAATGTAGTGGGAACTATCGGCAGAGAGGTCGGCAGGAGCCTTATACGCGGAATACTTGGTTCCTTGAAGAAATAAAAAGGGATATCACAATTTTCTTTGACATTCTCAGGTAAGTAATGTATAATAAGCTTTAATAATTATGTATGGCCATGATGAGGAAAAGTAAAGGGAAAGATTCTGAAAGAGAAGGAAACTCAGCGGCTGAAAGGTTTTCAAGATTATTTCCTTTGAACCCGACCTCTGAGCTGCAGGTGAAAAGCCTGCCGCATGCCGGCGTTAAAGGCATCAAGTGGTCACATATGTAACGGATATGTGTTCAATTTGGGTGGTACCGCGGATAAGCTTCGTCCCTTTTTAGGGGCGGAGCTTTTTTATTCTAGAGGAGGGATTTTATGAATAAAAAAATAGGTTTTATCGGATGCGGGAATATGGCAAGAGCAATGAT
Organism: Gracilibacteraceae bacterium; assembly: GCA_012519325.1. GTDB lineage: Bacteria > Bacillota > Clostridia > Lutisporales > Lutisporaceae > BRH-c25. The sequence goes on from JAAYQK010000360.1 coordinate 3,978, forward strand.
TGCAGGTTTGCTGAATTCAAATATCGCCATGCCTGACTCAATTTTAGCCAGCAACAGTACTGCAGGCAAGCTGGAGGCGGCAAAGAGGGATTTTGGAATAGGAGTCACTTCGGATAACAAATCAGTAGCCCGATTTGCAGATATATTGGTATTGTCGGTAAAACCGAACAAGTACAAGGAAGTAATAAAAGAAATACGGAATGATGTAAAAGAGGATGCCGTTATTGTCACAATAGCCGCAGGTATAAAAATAAGAACGGTTGAAGCCTTTTTTGGTAAAGAGCTGAAGATAGTGAGAACCATGCCGAATATTTCAGCTGTTGTGGGAGAGGCTATGACTGCCCTGTGCTGCAACGGGCAAGTGACGGAAGAAGAATTGAAGGATGTTTATGACATTTTCAGCAGCTTTGGTATGGTTGAGACACTGGATGAAACGCTGATGGATGTGTTTACAGCTGCTTCCGGATCTTCTCCCGCATTAGTATACATGTTAATCGAAGCATTGGCTGACGGAGCGGTATTAAAGGGGCTTACCAGGGATAAAGCCTATAGGATGGTTTCCCAAGCGGTACTGGGAGCCGCAAAAATGGTACTGGCTACGGGGAAACATCCCGGAGAACTGAAGGATAGTGTTTGTTCACCAGGAGGAACCACAATAGAAGCAGTTTACAGCTTAGAAAAAAACGGCTTCAGGGGGCATATTATCGAAGCAGTGCAGCGCTGTACGGAAAAGGCGGAGCTATTAGGCATTGAAATGAATGGAAAAGCAGGAAGTGAGTGATTGTATGGCTGAATATAAACGTATTGTGGTTAAGGTTGGAACGTCCACTCTGACCTACGGGAACGGAAAGCTTAATCTGTCCGGGATAGAGCGCCTGTCTATGGTATTGTCGGACGTGGCGAATCAAAATATTGATGTTGTTCTTGTGACGTCAGGCGCAATCGGTGTCGGCATGAGCAAGCTGGGATTCAATGAAAAGCCTGTGGATATTGCAATGAAGCAGGCCTTGGCTGCAATTGGACAGGGTATTCTTATGCAAATATATGAAAAAATGTTTTCGGAATATGGACGAATTGTGGCACAGATACTGATAACCAAAGAAGATATCTTTTTGGAAGACAGGAGTATGAATGCAATAAATACATTTAATGCTCTTTTCAGGCACAAGGTCATACCTATAGTCAACGAAAATGATACGATAGCAACTGATGAGATCAAAATAGGGGATAATGATGTATTGTCCGCATATGTGGCAAAGCTTATAAAAGCCGATTTTCTGATAATACTGTCGGATATTGACGGGCTGTATGACAGGAACCCGGCTTTGGAAGGTGCAAAGTTAATAAAAAGAGTATACAGCATTGATGACGAAATAAACAGTATTGCAGAAGATACTGCTTCCATTTTGGGCACAGGAGGCATGAGGACCAAAATAAACGCAGCCAGGATTGCTATGGAAAACAATATATTAATGTCTATTGTAAACGGCAGCAGGCCTGATAATATTTATGATATTCTATCAGGCCGGGAAGTAGGTACGCTGTTTATACCGGATAAGGGGAATCGCAAGGGATAGAATTGTTGCGAGACAAATTTTTTAGAAAGGATGGTATTGATGGAGGATATTGTAAAAAAGGCCTGCCTTGCAAAAAAAGCGGGAATTGTGCTTTCTAAGGTGGATGCCGTACAGAAGAACAAATGTCTCAGCTGTATGATGGACGCAATTAGAGAAGATACGGAGTATATATTGAATGAAAACCAAAAGGATATGGCAGCAGGTAAGTCAAAGGGCATGAGTGAAGCTTTGCTGGATCGGCTTCTCCTTGACAAAAAAAGACTGGAGGGCATCATAGAAGGACTTGAACAATTAATTGCCCTGAAGGATCCTGTAGGAGAAGTAATATATATGGATAAAATGCCTAACGGACTTTTAATAGGGCAGATGCGGGTTCCCCTGGGAGTAATAGGGATAATATATGAAGCAAGGCCAAATGTAACTGT
>JAAYQK010000361.1 GCA_012519325.1 Gracilibacteraceae bacterium
AAAAAACATTGATGCCAATACCGAAACTGCAGATAATCCGCCCTTTAGTTTGCCAAGGCATGCTTCTGCAAAGGCAACCAGTGTCTTTGACATTTCGACCCGGGCAAGCAAATCTCCTGCAAGTATAAAGAAAGGTACCGCCACGAGAGAGAAGGAATCTGTAGCAGCGAATAATCGCTGTACTACTATCAAAAGGTTTACATCACCGACAATCAGCACAACCGTACCCGCAATAGCTATGGAAAAGGCTATCGGCACTCCAAGGGCAAGGCAACCCAAAAATGTAAATAGCAATATACCGCCCATTATGCCTCAGCCTCCTTTTTTTCAAAAATGACAAATATTGCATTCACAGCATGCAATAACATGATTCCGCACCCAATTGGGATGGCCATGTACATCAAATTCATAGGTATACGAAGAGCGGCAGAGAGCTGTCCTCCCTGTTTGTCCATATATTTAATTCCGAAATATAAGGCGATAGCAAAAAACGCAGTACAAAGCAAGTGCACTAATAATTGAACATATTTTTTTGAACTGCCCTTAAACATATCCTGAATGAATGTCACATTTATATGGCCTCCTCTTTTATATACACATCCGGCACCAATAAAGGTTGACCATACCAATAAATAACGAACTACCTCTTCACTCCATGAGAGGGCTTGGAAGAACACACGGGCTATTATCTGTACAGCTGTGAAAAATACCATTCCTGCCATGGAAAGTATTACAAACCAACAGCCTATCTTGTCAATTAAATCACTTATCTTATTTATTGCTTTTACAACTGTCAAATAGCTCACCTCCAACTAATTTATTAAATTGATATTGGGACTCCATCTTGTATAAGATGGAGTCCTTAATTATGAGTACAGGAAGTTTTGCTTCACTGGACAAGCCTCAATCCATCTAATTAATAGCTTCATTGATCCTCTTGAGATAATCGCTGTACTGGGTATACTTGTCATATACGGACTGTACCGCTGCCTTGAAGCTATCCAGATCCGGATCTTCGATAACTTCCATTCCGTTTGACTTAAGAGTTTCGATCTGGTCAGCTTCGTTTTCTGCAACCCATGCTCTTTCATATTCTGCCGCTTCCTGTGCAGCATCAATGAATATCTTCTGCACATCTTCCGGCAGGCTGTTGAATCTTTCAAGGCTGAATGTAATAACTGCAGCTGCATAAGCGTGTCTTGTCATTGTCACATACTTCTGTGAATCCCACATTTTATAAGCGTGTATAACATTGACGGGATTTTCCTGGCCTTGAATAGTTCCCTGCTGTAAAGCCGTAAGCGCTTCAGTCCATGCCATAGGCACGGTATTTACGCCCAATGAATTGAAAGATGCTATATAAACTTCATTTTCCATAACACGGATTTTTAATCCTTCGACATCAGCAGCAGTCTTAACCGGGCGTACACTGTTTGTCAAATTGCGGAAGCCCCTTTCAGCATAAGCAAGGCCCTTAAGATCTTTAGCCTCCAACTTTGCAAGTATTTCCTTGCCTATTTCTCCGTCAAGAACCTTATAAGCGGATTCGTTGTTCGGGAACAGGAAAGGCATATCAAAAACACCGAATTCCTGTACAAAGTTAACAAATGGCCCGCTTGTGATTATTCCTGCATCCAGAGTACCCATCTGCATACTCTCAAGCATTGTTCTTTCATCACCCAATGCTGAATTCGGGTATAATTCTATGTTGTATGCATTATTTGTCCTTTCTTTTACCAACTCTGCAAACTTTTGCGCACAGACATAGAAGCTGTCCTGCTCATTAATGGTCATTCCCAGTTTGAGAACAGTCGGTTCGGCTGAGCCTGATGCAGCGGGATCTTTACCGGCAGGTGCGGCCTTTTCCCCACAGGCAGTCAGGCTGAATACCATAATAATCGAAAGTGCAATAAGTATGAAACGATGCATTTTTTTCATGTTTCTTTCTCCTCCTCATTTTTATTTTTACCCTGTACAGCGCACAAGGCAGAAACCCTTATTCTTCAAATACTGCTCCTGTATTGGCAGATGTCACCATATTGCGGTAGCGCTTGAGATATCCGTTCGGTACAGGCTTTTCAAGCGGAACAAACTTTGCCTTTCTTTCAGCGATGGTTTTCTCATCCACTAGAAGCTCCAGCTTGTTGTTCGGGATATCAATACTGATAATATCTCCTTCTTCTACTATACCTATAAGCCCACCGGCAGCTGCCTCCGGAGATATATGTCCGATTGATGCACCTCTGGATGCACCGGAGAATCTGCCGTCGGTAATCAATGCCACGGTGCTGTCCAGCCCCATGCCTGCAATTGCAGATGTAGGCGTAAGCATTTCACGCATTCCCGGTCCTCCCTTCGGGCCTTCATACCGTACAACAATGACATCTCCGGCTGTTATTCTGCCGCCCATAATCGCTTCCATACATTCTTCTTCACTGTTGAATACTCTTGCAGGACCGCTGTGTACCATCATTTCGGGCAGCACAGCACCCTTCTTTACTACAGCTCCGTCAGGAGCAAGATTTCCCCAAAGAACTGCAAGGCCTCCATCAGGCGAGTACGCTTTGTCGCGAGTCCTGATAACCTCCGGATTCTTAACGCAGGCTCCTTTTATATTTTCAGCAACTGTCTTGCCTGTTACCGTAATGCAATTAGTTTTTATCAGCCCATACTCATCAAGTTCCTTCATAAGCGCAGGAAGGCCGCCGGCCTGCCATAAATCAAACAGAGTATCGGGGCCTGCCGGACTTAGCTTTACAAGATGAGGAGTTGCCTTACTGACTTTGTTAAAATCATTCAAATTTACTTTGATTCCGGCAGAATGTGCTATTGCAGGCAAGTGAAGTACTGTATTGGTCGAGCATCCCAGAGCCATATCAGCTGTAAGTGCGTTGTGTAATGAATCCTCCGTTACTATGTCACGAGGACGAATATTCTTTTCGAGCAGCTCCATTATCTTCATGCCAGCTTCCTTGGCAAGGCGTATACGAGCAGCGTTAACAGCGGGTATTGTTCCATTTCCGGGCAGCCCGAGGCCAATAACCTCAGTCATGCAATTCATGGAGTTGGCTGTAAACATGCCGGCACAGGAACCACAGCCCGGGCATGAATAATCCTCTATAGAGTTAATTTCATCTTCATTAATGTTGTTTGCTCCTGCTGCTCCTACTGCCTCAAATGCATTGGAAACAGTCAGCTTTTTACCATTACTATACCCCGGCATCATAGGCCCGCCGCTGACAAAAATACTGGGTATGTTTAGCCGAAGTGCTGCCATTAACATCCCGGGAACTATTTTGTCACAATTGGGTACAAACACCAGTGCATCAAAAGGATGTGCCATTGCCATAATCTCCACGGAATCAGCAATATGCTCCCTGCTGATAAGTGAATACCTCATCCCTTCGTGTCCCATTGCTATTCCGTCACACACGCCGATTGCCGGAAATTGGAACGGCGTCCCCCCTGCAATCCGCACTCCAGCCTTGACAGCCTCTACAATATCATTCAGGTGTAAATGTCCGGGAATAATGTCATTCTGTGCATTAACGATACCGATCATCGGTCGCTTAATTTCCTCATCAGTCAGTCCCAATGCCTTAAACAGGGATCTGTGCGGAATCCTCTCCACGCCTGATTTCATTTGGTCGCTTCTCATTTAGATTTCCCTCCGTTTCGAATTCAGTAATTTAATAGTGCCAGTAATTTAATTAACTATTTCTTTAATTGCCAAAATGCGGTATATCTCAGCTATACTTTCTGCAGATATATTGAGCGAGAAAACCTCGTTCATACTGCATACTGCAAATTGTAAAGCCGGCATGTTTTATCAATCCTTCCATTATCCAATCTCAAGTAGAAAATTCATTCCTTATTGCAGTTTCAACATCCCAGGCAAGTTCCTCCCCTGCTGAAATACGAGTTTCAGATATCCATTTCTCGAAAAACTGCCGGTAATTATCTGTATCAAAAGAATAAACCGTATCCTTAATATAAAGTGTCCCACCTTCTTTTAGCATTTTAAATATCCTTTTTAAAGCTACCTGCTTCCAGAAATCCGGAAGATGGTGCAAGGCCAGTTGAGTAATTACCATATCAGCAAGCTCACCTGAGTGCCGATAAGTTAAGAATCCTCCATGAAAAAAATCAATATTGCCTATTCCCTTCTCCTTACTCTTTTTCTTTGCATATTCAAGCATATTGGCAGACACATCAACTGCGATAACCCTCTTGCAGTGCTGTGCGGCAGCGCAGGCAAATTCTCCGGTAGCAGCTCCAAACTCAATTATTGTATCCTTCAACCCTATATTAAGCAGTTTAATTATATTATCTGTTTCCTGCCTGATATCGCGTAATTTTGACATTCTCTTATCGTATACTTCAACTTCACTTATTTTAGTGTAATCTACCCCTACTTGCTGTGTCTCGTCATATTGCCACGAAAAGCTTCCCATTTTTCCCCCACCTTTTCAAGTTGAAATACCTTGACCGGAATTTATCTTGAAATGCTATTAGATGTTGTATGATGTCTTGATAGGATATAAAATATTATTTCTTTATAGTTGTATGATGTCTTGGATATATATTAGCCCTTTTTGATTAAAATGTCAATAAAATAATGCTTATTATGACAAGTGATACTACCTCTTTTTAAAATAAAAAATATAAGCTGAATTTTGGAAATATATGTGGTATAATGTCTTATATATATGAGTGTAAAGGAGAAATAGCATGGCTAACGATTTCATACCTATATCACAAAATATTGCAAATCAAATCAGCGACATGATCTTTCTGCAGAAAAAATACAAACCTAATGATAAGCTGCCCAATGAACATCAATTAGCCAGAGAACTTGGTGTCAGCCGTACAACAATACGTGAGGCCGTGAAAATACTTGTAGCAAACGGTGTGCTGACAATAGAGCGAGGCCGCGGCACATTTGTTACGGAAAGACCTGATTCACAAAATGACCCCTTTGGAATCTCTTATATAGAGGATAAAAAGAAATTAGTGCATAATTGGTTTGAGATGCGTCTTATACTTGAACCTGCTAATGTCCGGATGGTAGTGGAGCGGGCAAGTGATGAAGAAATTCGG
>JAAYQK010000362.1 GCA_012519325.1 Gracilibacteraceae bacterium
CTGCAGAATATCCGGATCATGGAGGCAGGTCATCCAATCCCCGATGCTAATTCCTTTGCTGCTACGGAAGCGGCAATTAATATGGTCTCAGGACTTTCACCGGAAGACAAGGTGCTTTTCCTTATATCAGGCGGCGGTTCAGCACTGTTTGAGAAGCCTCTGATTCCCGAAAAAGATCTCGAGAACTTAACTAAGCAGCTCCTTGCTTCGGGCGCTGATATTATTGAAATAAACACTATTAGAAAACGTTTGTCGGCTGTAAAGGGCGGGAAGTTCGCTAAGCTTTGCGAGCCTGCTCAGGTTATCTCAGTGGTATTATCAGATATTATCGGAGACCCCCTGGATATGATAGCTTCAGGGCCTGCATATCCTGATTCATCAACTTCTCAGCAGGCAATTAATATAATCCGCAAATATGGACTAACAGTATCAGAGGAGATAATGGAATTATTAAAAACGGATCCTCCCTCGCAGCTGAATAATGTCCGGACAAAAATCACAGGCAGCGTTACCCAGCTTTGCACCGCAGCTGAGCAAACATGCCGGGAGCTTGGCTATGAGCCAACAGTATTAACTGCAAGTCTTGCTTGTCAGGCTCGTGAAGCAGGCAGCTTCCTGGCCTCAATTGCTCAATACTACAGCTCATCAGAAAAGTCCCTTGCATTCATAGCAGGAGGCGAAACTGTAGTGCAGCTAAAGGGTAAGGGCAAGGGAGGTAGAAACCAGGAACTTGCGCTTTCTGCAGCAGATGGGATTTCAGCACTTAATAATGTAGCAGTTTTTTCAATTGGCTCAGATGGAACGGATGGGCCGACCGACGCTGCCGGAGGATATGTAGATACAGATACTAAGAGGCTTTTGGCTGAAAAAGGCATAAACATATTTGAGACATTGGAAAATAATGATGCCTACCATGCCCTCCAGGCATGCGACGGCCTTATCATAACAGGCCCTACAGGCACAAATGTAAATGACATATCGGTGCTGCTAATAAAGAGATAATACATTCTCCAGCAGCCTTACAATACAGCACAAAGTATTTGAAGGATATAAAAGAGCATCAAATACTGGCACAATTATTTCTTGTTTTTCAAGGCAAGAGCTATTGTTTGCTGTATTTCGTCTTTACTTAGTGCTCTGTCATAAATACGGATTTCATCCATTAAGCCTTCAAAGCTATTTCCCCAGGGGTTTCGGCCAATCACTATGTCCCGGCTGGCATCCCTTTTTATCCTGCCTGTTAATTCAGTGCGTGAGCATTCTTTTCCATCCAGGTAAGTAATGATATTAGACCCATCATAAGTGATTGCATAATGATGCCAATTGTTATCATTAACAATCTTAGCCGCAGAGAATTTCTTTGTTCCGTCAGTAGTATATATAGAGCCGGCAAAACCATTGGCCGTTAAATTAACACTATATACAATATGCTTGTGTAAAACTGTTGCAGCCGTATCTTTTTTGTCCTTCTTTGCAAAAAAGGCAATAGTTATCTCATCCAGTCCATCGAGGTAGCTATTATGCTTGGCCGAAATTCCCCGGCTCCCGGTATTATTAAAGCGTATTGATTTTCCGTAAATTGATTTTTCGAAAAGTATGCCTTCCCCACTCTCTATTGTCATATTTTTCCCTGAAACATCCAGGCACCTCTCATCAAAGGGCAGATACAAGTACAGATTGGGAAATTCTGAAGCAGTTACGTTAAATCTCTGGCTGGCAGTATGTTTATAGCCAGCGATGTCTGTAACTGTCACTTTAACTGTATACC
>JAAYQK010000363.1 GCA_012519325.1 Gracilibacteraceae bacterium
ACAGGTATACCTGTGAACAGGCTTTTGGAGAACGAAAGGGAAAAGCTCCTGCGTTTGGATGACATACTTCACAGAAGGGTTATGGGCCAGGAAGAAGCAGTTTCTGCCGTAGCTGATGCGGTGATACGCGCAAGAAGCGGGCTGAAAGATCCCAGAAGGCCGATAGGCTCTTTCATATTTCTGGGGCCTACCGGAGTAGGAAAGACTGAGCTGGCAAAGACCCTTGCAGAAGCGCTTTTTGACAGTGAAGACAGTATAATAAGGATTGATATGTCGGAATATATGGAGAAGCATGCAGTAGCAAGACTGATAGGTGCACCTCCGGGATATGTGGGTTATGATGAGGGAGGGCAGCTTACGGAAGCAGTCAGAAGGAAACCGTATTCCGTATTGCTTTTTGATGAAATTGAAAAGGCTCATCAGGATGTTTTCAATATATTCCTGCAGGTACTTGATGAAGGAAGGCTTACGGACAGTCAGGGGAGGAGGGTGGATTTCAAAAATACCGTCATTATAATGACTTCAAATATTGGAAGCATGCATCTTCTGGAAGGGGTAGACAATGACGGAGCACTGAGGCCAGAGGCTGTAAAGGCCGTGAATGAGGAGCTTAAACGACATTTCAGACCTGAGTTCCTGAACAGGGTGGATGATGTTGTATTTTTCAAGCCGCTTCTTAAAGAACAGATCAGAAAAATCATTGACCTGATATTTGAACAGGTTACGGAAAGACTTAAGGACAGAAGTATTGGGATCTCTCTGAGTGATAATGCCAGGGATTATATCATTAACAATTCCTATGATCCGGTCTATGGAGCAAGGCCATTAAAAAGGTTTATGCAAAGAAAAATGGAGACTTCAATAGGAAGAGCTCTAATTGCCGGAGAAATAAATAACGGGGACAACATACTGATTGATGCGGACGAAAAGGATTTGAAGTTCAGGAAGGGTGCTGCTGCTGAGTAATGAACAGTTCAATACTTTCATGTAATTGAAATATTTATGTTAAGCAAATACAATATACATGTAAGAAAGGAGCTTGCTGAATAGTTATTAAGCTATTGAGCAAGCTCAATTTGAAAGAGTCTTGACATATTATATTCAGAAATTTATAACTGGTGCCCAATTAAAATGAATAAGAATGAAAAGGGTGGGAATGATGAGAGACTCAAAAATAGCAATCATTGCACCATGCTTGTGGCGTAAGGATATACAGCTTGCCTGCAAAACCTGAAAAGGTGCTGGCTGCTTTGAAGGGTAAATAGAAATTGAAATAAAGCTTGCCATTGTCCTTAGCTTATATAAAGAACCTGGAATTTTTTGTTTAGAACAACATTTTATTTTGAGGGGGAAACCCAATAATATTTTAGTAATAAGGAGAAATATGAGTAATCAGGATTTTTTCAACAATATCCGAAAGGATTTTCCCGCATTGGAAATGAGTATGAACGGCAAGCCTCCAGTCTATCTTGACAGTGCTTGAACGACACTGGTTCCAAATCAAGTGCTTATGGCAATTAATAAATACTATACTGATTATCCCGCATGCGGCGGCAGAAGAAGCAACCACTGGTTTGCCGGAGAAGTGACTCAGCTGATTGATGGGAATGTTGAAGCTGGAATTGTTGGAGCAAGGCGGGCAATTGCCGAATTTATTAATGCCCGATCGGAACAGGAAATCATTTTCACGCTAAATACAACATATGCTATCAACATAGTGGCATTAGGCTTCAACTTTAAGTCTGGGGATGCGGTGCTTTTGACTGGTCGGGAACATAATTCGAATCTTGTTCCGTGGCTTCGCCTGCAGAAGAGAGGGTTGATTAAGGTCATTCATACTGCGGCTAATTCAGGAGATTCATTTGACCTCGAAGCCTATGAGCAATGCCTTAAGGCAAATAGGGTGCGCCTTGTGAGTATGGCATATACTTCTAACGTCACCGGAGTTACTCTTCCTGTCAGAGAGATAATTTCTATTGCTCATCAGTATGGTGCCCGTGTGCTCCTGGATGGAGCACAGACAGTACCACATCAGGCTGTTGATGTACTTGCTTTGGATGTGGATTTTCTTACATTTTTGCTTCATAAGATGTGCGGGCCCCGCGGAGTGGGTGTACTCTATGCAAAAAGTGAGCTTATAGGAACGGAAGCGGAGAATTGGATAGAGGGAAATGATTATGTTGAACCGGTGATAGTAGGAGGTGGCACCGTAAGGAATACTACCTATGAATCCTATCATCTTAAGAAAGGGGCAGAGGCATTTGAACGCAGGCATAATTGCTTCCGATGCGGCTGTGAAATACCCTCAGCGAATGCGATGTATTTTTGGATACACTCCATGAAATATTCGTCGAACGGAGTTATATATAAAATAGATAAAATGAGTAAAGAGGGACTTAGCATGGATCAAGCAGTCATAAAGCTTTATCGTAAATTAATAAAGGAGGATTTTCCAAATTCAGGGGAACTGGAAAACGCCTCAATAAAATACCTATGTTCCTGTGAACCTACGGCAAATGTTGTTGTTGAGATCCTCTGTGATCTTGTCAAGGGCAGAACATTTGAGGAGACTGCGAACCTTACGGAAGAAACGTTTTATCAAATCATTGGCATCTGTAATGAAGAAATATGCAAAAAAGTAAGAGGATTATTAGAATTGCTGTACGCAGGGATTAATAATGTACGGTGTAATAGTCAGGCAGTTATAGAAAAAACGGCTGTCGATAACTGACCAACTCCCCTACAAACAGTTGATGCCACTACATATATCCTTGGTCATGCCGATGCTGATTCGAATGCGACTTATATAAAAGTTGACATCGACAGGCTGAGGGAGCGCTGCATTATCTGTGCCTGAACTGTTCTACCATACCTACTCGTATCATTTTTTGTTTCTTGATTATTTAATTTATATTCTTATCGTGGTATATTTATATTTAGAGATATTCGGAGGAGGAGATGGAATGGGCAAGACATACACACAGATAAATGTGGGGGATACCGCAAGCTTTGAAAAGACAATAAGCGAAACTGACGTGTATATGTTTGCAGGAATAACAGGGGACCTCAATCCGGCTCATGTAAATCATGAGGCCATGAAAAACACCAAATTCGGAGGAAGAATTGCTCACGGCATGCTGTCGGCAGGCTTGGTGTCTGCAGTGCTGGGAATGCAGCTGCCGGGCCCGGGAACAATTTACCTTTCACAGCAACTCAACTTCAAGGCTCCGGTAAAAATCGGAGATACTATCAAGGCCGTTGCAGAGGTGGTTGAAAAGCTTGAGAAAGGCAGAGTAAAATTAAAAACAAGCTGCTATAACCAGGATGGAGTTGAAGTGCTGGACGGGGAAGCTCTGGTTATAGCTCCAAGAGAATAGGAAGAGGTGTTTTAATGCAATCAGTTATCAGAAACCAAAAGGATGTTGAACCGGTAAAGAATCCAAAGCACAATGAGGTATACGGCAGGCTGCTAACTAAACAAGAGGAAAACGGCAGGCTCTCCGCACATCTTACTACGGTTAAGCCGGGCGGGGAAATCCTTCCCCATACCCATGAGGTGCTTGAAGTAATTTATGTAATTGAAGGAGAAGGCTCGGCGCTGATTAACGGTGAAAGGAAAAAAGCAGAAAAAGGAACAATTATAGCTGCCAATGCAGGCAGCGAACATGGATTAATAAATGTGGGAGAATCGGATTTGGTATTGTACTGCGTGTTCTCTCCGGGAATTGCATAGCAGGTTTGGGCTATAAGTTATTACTTATGGCCTGTTTTGTCTTAAGGCTATAATTAGGGCTTGACTGTGCAAAATATATTAGGATAATTAAATAATTTGCAGAGGTGTGTTATGTTTGAAATCAGGTTGACTGAAAGCGAAGCGGGTCAAAGGGCAGACAGGTTCTTGAGAAAATATTTGAAGGAATATTCTTTAGGGGATATATACAAGCTCTTCAGGAAAAACAAGGTCAAGCTGAACGGCAGGAGAGTGAAAGAAAATCAAATGCTTAATGAAGGGGATCTGCTGCAGCTGTATATTGAAAAGCCGGATGCAGGAGATATTAA
>JAAYQK010000364.1 GCA_012519325.1 Gracilibacteraceae bacterium
AAACCCACAAACCACAAGGTTTTTGGAGAGGGTTTCGCTGTTCTTGCCGGTGATGCACTGCTGAACCATGCTTTTGAGACAATGACAGCCATAATTATGAAGAATCCGAAACCTGAATACATAAGGGCCATGGATGTAATAAGCCGGGCTTCAGGGTTATTGGGAATGATTGGCGGACAGAGCATAGATCTTTACTATGAAAGCAAATGCATTGATTTTGATACTCTGAAATCCATGCATGAAAAAAAGACAGGAGCGCTGATTACGGCATCTCTTGTATCCGGTGCGATCATTTCAGGAGCAGAGGAAGAAGACATAAAAAATATTATGGAATATGGTAATATAATAGGACTTGCATTTCAAGTGGCAGATGACATTCTTGATGTATCCGGCTCGGAAAAAAAGCTGGGAAAAAGCATAAACAAAGATATTGAATTTCATAAATCAAATTTCATCAGTTTCTTTGGATTGGATAAATCCAGAAGCATCGCAAGAGAACTGATTGAGGAAGCCAAGCAAAAGCTTGAAAGATATGGGAGCAAAGCTTTATATCTTAGAGAATTGTCTGATTATATTATTGAAAGGGATAATTAATCTTTGCTTTGGATCCTGTAGATTTTATTGGCATTGTGCCTGGGGAGAGGATTGTTTTTGAATTTTTATGTTGAAATCATGAATAACAGGGCGCTGTTGGCCTGTATTACAGCATGGTTCATTGCACAGATATTAAAAATAATACTAACTTTTTACAGCAGCAAAAAGCTGGATTTGGCCAGGATTATAGGTTCTGGAGGCATGCCAAGCTCTCACACTGCTTTTGTAATGGCATTGTCTACAGCCATTGGAAGACTGCATGGATGGGATTCTTCCATATTTGCCGTTGCTTTGTGCTTCTCCCTTGTGGTGATGTATGATGCTGCAGGAGTTAGAAGAGCAGCAGGAAACCAGGCAATAGTATTAAACAAGATAATTGAGGATCTTGCACATAACAAACCGATTACCGATCAAAAGCTTAAGGAGCTTATCGGGCATACGCCAAAGGAGGTTATGGCAGGTGCAATATTGGGAATTGTTATTGCGAATATAATGGTATGAGGTTGATTATAAATGAATGAAATCCTAGATAGTATTAATTCCCCTGCGGACTTGAAAAAACTGAACTATCAAGAGTTGAAAGTTCTTTCAAAGGAACTCAGGGATTATGTAATAAAGGTGGTTTCCGAAAACGGAGGCCACTTGGCTTCAAATCTCGGAGTGGTTGAACTTACCCTTGCACTTCACAGAGTTTTTGATACACCCAGGGACAAAATCATATGGGATGTAGGACATCAATCATATATTCATAAAATAGTTACAGGAAGAAAAGACAGCTTTGCAACTTTAAGAAAAATTAACGGAATAAGCGGTTTCCCCAAAAGGGAGGAAAGCGTTCACGATGTGTTTGAAACAGGACACAGCAGTACCTCCATATCAGCTGCTTTGGGCATGGCAAAAGCAAGGGACCTGGCAGAAAACAACTATTCAATTGTTGCCGTAATCGGAGATGGTGCACTTACAGGAGGTATGTCCTTTGAAGCACTGAACCATGCCGGAGACTTTCCGACCAATCTTATTGTGATACTGAATGATAATGAGATGTCAATATCCCATAATATCGGAGGATTATCCAATTATCTCAGCAAGCTAAGAACGGAACCGGCATATTTCAGAATGAAAGGCAGGATTGAAACTATTCTCAACAGGATTCCAATGATAGGGAAATCTATGTTCAAGGGAGCTGAAAGGCTTAGAGACTGGTTGAAATATTTGGTGGTTCCAGGTGTTTTTTTTGAGGAGCTGGGTTTTAAATATCTAGGTCCTATAGACGGACATGATATAAGGAAGCTTGAAGATGTAATTAGAAGAGCTAAAACATATAACGGATACCCTGTATTGATTCATGTAGTTACAGTAAAGGGAAAAGGATATTCCATTGCAGAGAACAATCCGGACATTTATCATGGAGTTAGTCCATTTTTTATTGAAAACGGAGAGCTTAAAGCAAAGAACTCGAAAAGCACCTATTCTGAAGTATTAGGGAATACCCTTACGGAACTTGCTGAAAAAAATGACAGAATAGTTGCAGTATCGGCTGCAATGACTGAAGGAACAGGTTTATCCGGTTTTGCATCAAAATATAAGGAAAGATTTTTTGATGTCGGTATAGCAGAACAGCATGCGGTAACCTTCTGTGCCGGCTTGGCTGCCGGGGGCTTTCGGCCTGTTTTTGCCGTATACTCTACATTCCTGCAAAGAGCTTATGATCAAATAATTCATGATGTCTGTATGCAGAGGCTGAATGTAGTGTTTGCCGTCGACAGGGCAGGTATTGTCGGCTCTGATGGGGAGACTCATCAGGGAGTATTTGATATCACATATCTGAGACACATCCCGAATATAAGGATTATGAGCCCCAAGGATGGAAAAGAGTTGACCGAAATGCTGAAAATGGCCTTGTCTCTTGAAGGGCCTTCGGCAATAAGATATCCGAGAGGAAAGGCAAAGGAGTTTGAATTTGCGCATACGCCTCTGGAATTGGGAAAGAGTGAAGTTATAACAGAAGGAGACGATGGTGTAATAATAGCAGAAGGGAATATGGTTGCAATAGCCTTGGAGGTATGTGAAAAATTAAAGAAAGCCGGCAGGAGCTTTACTCTGGTTAATGCAAGATTCATCAAACCCCTGGATGAGGAGCTGCTTGTCGGACTATCGAAGAAACACAAGCTCATTTATACCATGGAAGACAATGTGGTAAGCGGTGGGTTCGGAAGCAGTGTTCTTGAGTTTCTGAGCCGGATGAAGGCGGATGTCGACGTCAGAATTATTGGTTATGACGATAGCTTCATACCTCACGGAGAAAAGGAGGAGCTTTATTTTCTGAAAAAAATAGACAGTGAAAGTGTATTCAAAACAATTATGAAGGAGTAGAGTACGTTGGCAGAAAAGGAAAGACTGGATGTTCTCATACACAAACTGGGCTTGACAGAAAGCCGTGAAAAGGCAAGCAGTCAGATAATGTCGGGGATAGTATATGTTAACGGTATTAAGGTTGATAAGCCGGGAACAAGGTTTGCCATAGATTCAAGCATTGAGATACGGGGGAATTCAATTCCTTATGTTAGCAGAGGTGGTTTGAAGCTTGAAAAGGCTCTTTGTGAGTTCTGCATTGATTTGAATGGGAAGGTAGCTATAGACATCGGCGCATCTACAGGAGGCTTTACAGACTGCATGCTTCAAAATGGTGCCGTAAAGGTGTATGCAATAGATGTAGGTTATGGTCAACTGGCATGGAAGCTGCGGACAGACAGCAGGGTTGTGTGCATGGAACGGACAAACATTAGATATGTTACTTCTGAAGATATTAATGATTCGCCGGACTTTGCCTCAATAGATGTTTCCTTTATTTCATTGACAAAAGTAGTTCCGGTAGCGGTTCGGCTTTTAAAAGAGAAGGGAGAGATTGTGTGCCTTATTAAACCTCAGTTTGAAGCAGGCAGGGACAAAGTAGGGAAAAAGGGTGTTGTAAGAGATAAAGATGTACATATTCAGGTTATTGAAAAAATAATCACTTTCTGTAGTGATGATATTGGACTTTCCATACTGGGACTTAGCTATTCGCCCATAAAAGGACCCGAAGGAAATATCGAATACCTGCTGCATCTGTCGAAAAGTAAAGAAAGCACCAAAAGTTCTCAAACAATTGATATTAGGGATATTGTATCAAAAGCTCATGAACATTTGAATTAATTCAGATATTCATATTATGCAAAAATTAGTAGATAATTTTAAATACATAATATAAAATAAACTTAACAAGAATTGGATGGTGTCATAATATATGAGGTTGGGTATTATTCCAAATATTAGCAAGGACAAGGATTTGAACGTAACCAGGAGTATTTTGCTTTGGTTTTCAAATAAGGATATTGAGCTGTTATTGGAATCAGATATTGCTGATAAGCTGGAGTTTAAAAACCACGGATTCAACAGGGAGGATATCTTTTCCTCCAGTGATATGGTAATTGTTCTTGGCGGTGATGGAACTATATTGAATATCGCAAGGCAATCGGCTCAATATGATGTTCCTTTATTCGGCATCAATCTTGGACACCTTGGATTTTTGGCGGAAGCAGAAATTGGTGATATTTATCTTTCCCTTGATAAGATTATGAAGGGTGATTATTTCATAGAAAAAAGGATGATGCTTGAGGCTTTGATTGGTAATGTTGAGGATAATGGTAAAGAGCTTGTCGCTCTTAATGATTTCAGCATTACAAGGGCTATGACTTCAAGAATGATTTCCTATTCCATTTTCATTAATAATAGTTTTTTTGAGCTGTATAATGCAGACGGGATAGTAGTATCTAGTCCTACAGGATCTACCGCATACTCGCTGTCAGCTGGAGGCCCCATAGTAAGTCCTGAATTGAAGGTGCTTATAATAACCCCGATATGTCCCCATACAATTCACAGCAGGTCAATAGTTGTATCCGAAAAGGATGAAGTGAGAATTGAAATATGCGAAGAGAATCCTGAGGTTATGCTTTCGGTGGACGGACAAAACTCATATAAATTAAACTCCGGAGAAGTGGTTGTAATAAGAAGCTCAAGCTTTGTAACAAACCTTGTCAAACTAAAGCAGAGAAGCTTCTTTGATATACTGAGAAGAAAAATTTCTGAACGGTAAAGACAGAATCCGTAATATTGCAGCAAATGAAAAGCTGCAAAAGTTCAGGCACCAGTTAGAAAATGGAGTGGAGGTATGGAAATGAAAATATCCAGACACGCAAAAATTTTGGAGATTATCGAAAAGCATCCGACGGAGACACAGGAAGAACTGGCAGAAGAACTTAAAAAAAGCGGTTATAACATAACCCAGGCAAC
Source organism: Gracilibacteraceae bacterium (assembly GCA_012519325.1). Lineage (GTDB taxonomy): Bacteria > Bacillota > Clostridia > Lutisporales > Lutisporaceae > BRH-c25. The sequence continues at coordinate 4,924 of JAAYQK010000364.1, forward strand.
AGTGTCCAGAGACATTAAGGAATTGAAACTTGTAAAAGTATTGGATGAGAATGGTATATACAGATATGCATCTTTGAAAGAACAGGACAGCATACTGAACGAGCGTCTTGTGAAGGTATTTGCGGAATCAGTATTAAGTGTAGATTTTTCGGAGAACATGGTAGTTGTTAAAACATTTTCCGGAGCTGCAAATGCGGCGGCAGAAGCAATTGATGTATTGGATTTCAAAGAAGTGGTAGGAACTCTGGCAGGGGACGATACTATATTTATCCTTGTTAGAAACCAGGAAAATGTTGAAACGGTAATAGACAGGCTTAAGAAGATGATGAAATAGGTGATGCAATAATGCTTCTGGAAATGAGTATCAAAAACTATGTGATAATCGAAGGGCAGGTGATTGCCTTTGAACCCGGACTCAATGTAATCACAGGAGAGACAGGGTCAGGAAAATCACTTATTATTGATGCACTCTCTGCAGTAACGGGAGGAAAGCTCAGCAAGGAAGATATTAGAACAGGTGAAGAAAAGTCTTCTATTGAAGCGCTTTTTTCACTTGATGGTATAAGCTACATAAAAGATATTTTGGAGGAATACGGTATTGAATCGGATGAAGACAACTGTCTGGTCATTAAGCGGGAAGTAAATGCACAAGGCAGATCTGTCTGCAGATTGAATGGGCAGATTGTCACCCTTTCCATACTAAAGAGAATTGCACAGTATCTGGTGGACATAGTAGGTCAGAACGAGTACCAGCTGCTTTTTAATGCTGTTAAACATGGAGAATATGTTGACAGCTTTGGAGGCGATGAGATTAATTATATCTGGCAGGAAGTGAAATCTTTACGGGACAAGCTTGACGAGCTTCAGGAAAAGCTGAATAAAAGCAGCGGTAATGCTTCAGAAAGAGAAAGAAAGCTTGATATATTGAAGTTTCAGGTTGAAGAAATTGGAAACGCAAGGCTGAGGAAAAATGAAGACGAGGAATTGAGAAACAGAAGGCACCTTCTTATAAATGCTGAAAAGCTTCTGAAGGGAGTAACGAATGTATATGAAATCCTTTTCAGCGGCGACAGTGGTTCAGGAGGAGTTTCAGATATGCTTTCGGAAAGTGTGGGCACTTTGGGAGAATTAGCGGGTATAGATGAGAAGTTGGAAAACTACAAGACAGAAATTGAAGGAATCATATACCGGCTTGAGGACATAAGGGGTGAACTTAGGTCATATCGTGACAGTATCGAGATTAATAACAGTGAAATAGATTTTATAGAAGAACGGTTGGACCAGATTAACAAACTGAAAAGAAAATACGGCAGCAGCATTGAAGAAGTGCTTTCATACATGGATAATGCGGAAGAGGAGCTTCAGGAGCTTATTGATAGTGAGAAGCATATGGTTGAATTGGAAAAAGAAATAGAAAAAATAAGAGAACAGTATCTGATAAAAGCCAGGCTGCTATCCGATAAAAGAAAGGAAAAGGCAGAGATTCTGGAGAAGCTTATTGAAAAGGAGCTTCAGGATCTTAATATGCACGGTTCCAGATTTGTAATAAAAATTACACGGGATGAAAGTATAATTAGTTCCAATGGTATTGATAAAATTGAGTTCATGATATCTCCGAATCCCGGAGAACCCGAGAAACCATTATCAAAAATAGCTTCCGGAGGAGAAATGTCAAGAGTAATGCTTGCTATTAAAAATGCTTTTTCAGAAATAGAAAAGGCTCCCTGTATAGTATTTGATGAAATAGATGCAGGAGTAGGAGGCCAGACTGCCAATATGGTAGGGCAGAAAATCAAAGCAATTTCCCAAAATACACAGATTCTTTGTATAACACATTTACCTCAAATCGCCAACATTTCCGATAATCATATATTTGTGGATAAAAAAGTACAAGATAATAAAACTTATACGGAAATAAGAATATTAGGTGCAGAAGAAAGAGTGAAAGAGATTGCACGAATGCTTGGAGGAAATGAAAATATCGAAGCATCTTTGGAGCACGCTAAGAAAATGGTCAGAAAAATGTAAAAAACTACCTAAGACAAATGCTGAAATACGTTCAATATATTATAAGAATAATAGGACTTTAAAAAGGTTAACTTAAATGAGAGAGGTTTTTAGTTGAAGGCGAACTCTTCTGGGGAAACAGGAGAGTGATGCTATTGCATAAAAAGAAATGCAGAAATATTTTTTTGTACACCACTCTGATAATAACAGTACTCTGCCTGACAAGTTTATTATTTACTATTTATAGATTTCCTAATGAAATCAATGTTATACAAGGACAGGACAGAAAGCTGCCGAGCAGCATGGTTTTTAATCTTGAGTTGATTGGAGACTATGAGAACAATATAAATGCCGATGACAAAATAATCTCTTCCTTTATCTTAAAGGATGACTACAGGAAGGGTAAGGCAAAAGCAAACCTAATGCTTTTAGGCTTGCTGCCGATAAAAGAAATTACTCTGAATATAATTCCCGATATAAAGGTTGTACCATCAGGAGAAGCTATCGGTGTAAGAATAGAATCAAAAGGAGTTTTAGTTGTCGGCTTGTCCAGTGTAACCGATATTAGAGGCAGAAGATGCAGTCCGGCTGCAGATGCAGGTTTTGAAGTAGGTGATAAAATAATAGAAATTAACGGTAATCAGGTGGAGAAAGAAAAGGATATTATTGAATATTTGAACAATAGACAAAATAAGGAGGAACGAATCAAGGTATTGGTGGAGAGGAATGGGAGCCGACAGGATATCTATGTTAAGCCGGTAAAGTGTGAAGAGGACAGCATATTTAGAATTGGTTTATGGGTAAGAGACAATATAGCAGGAGTCGGTACAATGACCTTTTATTATCCTAAAAGCAGGATCTTCGGTGCACTGGGTCATGGTATTACCGATGTTGACTCAGGTGTACTGGTGGATATTAATAGCGGTAAAATAATAAAATCAAGAATCGCGTCTATTCAAAAGGCAAAGAAAACAGTACCTGGAGAGCTTGTCGGAGTATTCTACGATAATGATGATGAATATGGAGTTATTTACAAGAATACAAAGTTTGGGATTTATGGGAAGCTTACAAAAAAGCAAAAGCCAAGCAGAACAAAACCGGTGTCTATAGGTTTGAACAGCCAGATCAGGGAAGGAACTGCAAAGATTTTGACAACGATAGAAGGGAATAATGTAGAAGAATTTGATATTGAAATACAGAAAGTAATAAGACAGAAAAGTTCGGAATCCAAGAGCATGATAATTAGAGTAACAGATAAAAGGCTTATAGAAAAAACCGGCGGAATTGTTCAGGGTATGTCAGGAAGCCCTATAATCCAGGATAATAAGCTTGTAGGATGCGTAACCCATGTGCTTGTTAATGACCCGACAAAAGGCTTCGGTATTTCTATAGAGTGGATGCTTAAAGAGGCGGATATCAAATTCGAGGAACGCCTCAAGAGAGCTTCCGGTGAATAGCTTACAATAATTGGAGTATCGCAAAAACTGTTTAACAAGTAGTTTGCGATACTCCTTTTTACATTTGAAGAAGACATGGGGACGTTTCCCCTGACGAAGACATGGGGACGTTTCCCCTGTCTCACTGAAAGAGAGACACGCGAAACGTCCCCATGTCTTCGCGAAACGTCCCCATGTCTTCGTCCCCGTGTCTCCCTGAGTTCATTTATTGTAGTCGAAATGTGTTGAAAGCAGCATAAATTTACTGGATTTATTTGTTTGAAATTGTTTAACGATTATATCGGATTAATTAGCAGGAAATGGGATTGTATTGTCGAATATCTATTTAGAAGAAATAACAATATATGGGAGGAATACCAATGAATTTACAAAAAATAAAAATCCTAATAGCTGACGACAATAAAGATTTCTGCATTATACTAAGTGAATACCTAACTACACAACCGGATTTTGAGGTGGTTGGCATAGCTAAAGACGGCCTTGAGGTTATTGATCTGATTGAAAGCAAATCACCCGATGTTGTAATATTGGATATTATAATGCCTCATCTTGACGGTCTCGGAGTGCTTGAAAAGCTGAATTCCATGGAAATGGAAAAAGTTCCGAAAATTATAGTACTTTCCGCTGTTGGCCAGGATAAAATAACGCAAAAAGCACTTACCCTTGGAGCAGAATATTATGTTGTGAAGCCTTTTGATATGGACGTATTCTCAAAAAGAATACGGGAGTGTTTCGGAATGGCTAATAATGAAAATGAAAGAAAGAATTTCATCCAGCCTATAAGTGTAGCAGTACCCTCAGCTGCTACCCCCAGAGAATTAGAATCGGCTATAACGAACATTATCCATGAGATAGGCGTTCCTGCCCATATAAAAGGATATGTATATTTGAGAGAAGCTATTACTATGGTTGTTAATAATATGGAGCTTCTAAGTGCAATTACAAAGGAGTTATATCCTTCAATTTCGAGGAAATTCAATACTACACCCAGCAGAGTTGAAAGAGCTATAAGACATGCCATTGAAGTGGCATGGGGCAGAGGCAGGGTAGATGTTATAAATAATCTATTCGGATATACCATTCATAACGTGAAAGGAAAGCCTACAAACAGCGAATTTATTGCAATGATAGCAGATAAACTCAGAATTGAGCTTAAAATCAGCTGAAACTATCGGCATGTATTAATGAGTCAATTAAACTAAATGCTAAAATTGTTTAAAGACAATTTTAGCATTTTTATTTATCATGTATCAAAGCACAGTTTCTATAAAATAAGAATGAAAGGAGAGAAGCCCTATAGAGCCTTCTGGCAAAAAAAGTGCGATATCATACGCATTTTTTATTTTGTTTTGAAAGATACTAGTGACAGTAAATGTTCAGGCAGTGAAAGCAATGGAGGTGTGAAAATGAAGCTTCAAGGCAGAATAAAAGCCGGTGCAAGAACTAAAAATCTTGTAAATTTTTTATGCCCCGGGGACATTGCCGTAATATGCCATGATGATATTGATGGAATGTCTGCACTTGCAATTGTAAATGCCGGAGTAAAAGCTGTCATTAATGCGGGAAAAAGCATGACAGGTAGGTTTGCGGCAGCTGGAGCAGCAGTATTGCTGGATAATAATGTTGCACTAATCGATGTAAACCTGCCAATAGAGGTATTTAAGGATAATGACATGGTAACTGTTTTAAAAAATGATATTATCATACAAAACCATATTTATAAAAATGTCTGTACTGATGTAAACCGGAACTACATTAAAAAAAGGCTGCAGGAGTCAAATGTGAACGAAAAGCATGAAATACTGAAATTCATTAAGAATACAGTCAAACATGCAGCGTCAGAAATTGATGGTTTTGTTTCAGTCAAAGCATATCCGGAGTTGATCACAAGGCTCAGCAACAGACATGTAGTGGTAGCCGTAAGAAACAGCAGTACTCTTGATGAATTGAATGCAATAAAAGCTTATATTAGGAAATACAATCCTGTTTTCATAGGGGTGGACGGTGGAGCCGACATGATAATAAATTCTGGTTATACACCGGACTTATTGATTGGTGATATGGACAGTGTATCAGATATTGGAATATACAAGAGCAGAGAAATCATACTTCATGCCTATGAAGACGGATATTGCCCCTGTCTTGACAGAATTACCGGAATGAATGTGCCCTATAAAATTTTGGCAGTAAAAGGAACCAGTGAGGATGCGGCTTTAATGCTGGCTTACAGCAAGGGTGCCAAGTTGATCGTTCTTGCGGGAGGCCATAATTGCATGTATGATTTTATGAGTAAGGGGAGATCCGGAATGGCCAGTACATTTATAGTAAGGACTTTAATAGGTGAAAAACTGGTGGATTGCAGAGGATTCGGAATTATATCAGCAGCCGAAGATGAAGGGAAGGATACAAAATGGGCGAAGATGTAAGTGTGATAATACCGGCATATAATGAGTCCGATTGTATTCTTCGCACATTGGAAGGCCTTAAAGGCATGGAAAGCATAAAAGAAATAATTGTAGTGGATGACGGTTCCACAGATTCTACATATAAGTTGTTGAAGCCCTTGACAGATATCAAGCTTCTGAAAAATGAATACAACAAAGGGAAGGGCAGTGCGGTAAGGCACGCTCTGGACTATGTTACAGCTAGCTTTGTAGCTTTGTTGGACGCCGATATTTGTGAAAGCGCGGCGGAGGTAAATAAGCTTATCCAATATATAAATCCATGTAAAAAATCAATAATTATAGGAAGGCTGCCTGCACCCCGAAGAAAAGGAGGTATCGGAATTGTTAAGGGATTATCGGGAATCTGCTTTAAAGCTATGACCTCCCGAAAGGTTGATTCGCTGCTAAGCGGGCAAAGGATTATGCCTCTGGATTTTATCAGGAATATTGAGCTGCCTTCCGGATTCGGCCTAGAGTTTAAAATCACCTTGGAGGCGGTAAGAAAGGGTTATGAAGTGATTGAGGTTCCCGTCAACATGCGGCACAGGGAAACAGGATGTAATGTATCGGGTTTCGTGCATAGAGGGAAACAGTGTATTGATATTATTAACACAATACGAAATGAGATGAAGCGATGGACTTAGTTGTAATTACATTAGTCACTTTGATAATTGCACGATGCCTGATACAAAATATTATAAAAATGCTGTACAAGGCAGACAATGGAATATGTATTACTCAAAATTACAAAGGAAAAGAAATAGTTGCAATTGGCGGAATTGTGTTTATTCCCGTTCAGCTTGCGGCAGTACTTCAGCTTTTGCTGCAAAGGCCTGAGCATTCATATGTATACCTGAGCTATATGTTCCTATTATTGAGTATGGGTTTTGCAGGAGTCATTGATGATTTGGCAGGTGACAGAAGAATAAAAGGCTTCATAAATCATGTAAGGAGCACTTTAATGAACAATATGACCACAGGTTTCCTCAAGGCACTAATAGGCATACTGTCAGCTTGTATTATAAGCTTAAGAGCAGCAGGCTCATTGGCCGAACTAATTTTAAATGTACTTATCATAACTTTGTATGCAAATACTGTCAATATTTTTGACATGCGTCCGGGAAGAGCGGTCAAATTCTTTCTGGCAATGGCCGCATTGCTTTTGTTATCAGCTGAGGGCAGGCTGGCGGAGGCATTGCCGTTAATAATCCTTATTCTAACAGTATTTATTTACATAAGCTATGACTTAAGAGAAATATGCATGCTGGGGGATACGGGGGCAAATATACTTGGAATATCCCTAGGCTATTTCAGTTCATTATTCCTGAACTTTAACAGCAAACTGATACTTCTTATAATTCTTATATTTTTGAATATGATTTCTGAAAAACTTTCTATCACATCATTTATAAGAAAAAACAGAATACTCTCATTTCTTGACAGCCTGGGAAGGGGGCAGACGGATAACCGATGATTGGCATATTTAAAGCAAAGGTTAAGGAGATTACATATAAAGATATGTATATTTCAAAGTTCAGGATTGAAAGAGACTACAGAATGTATGATTGCATAAACTACAACAAGCTGACGGGGGAGATTGAGCTAAACGACGATGTATTGTTGAATACAACAGCAGTAGAGCTTGGACTTGGCTCCGGCGGTTATCATTATGTTCTGGCCAATATAAGTAGAAACGATTTCTCAAATATAGGAGATGGCCATATTATGAAGCTGAGATATACTCCCATGCAAATCAACTGCCTGGCTGTAGAAGCCCAGGAAAGTCCTTATCATGAGGTCTTCAACAGTTTTGATTCACTTGAGAATCTGCCGGTGATAACAGGTACAATTCACAGTATGCTTGCGCCTATTGTCCTAACTCTGAAATACATAGCAGAGAAAAAGAGAATTGTCTATATTATGACAGACGGAGGAGCATTGCCCATATGGATGAGTGACATAGTAAAAAGGCTAAGAAGCAGAGGTTTGCTTCATGGGACAATAACTTACGGAAACGCATTTGGCGGAGACTTGGAATGCATAAATGTATATACTGCTATGATTGCGGCAAAGGAAATACTTAAAGCTGATGCTGCAGTCATAACAATGGGCCCGGGGATAGCAGGGACGGATACAAAATATGGTTTTAGCAGCATTGAGCAAGGATATATTGTTGATGCA